>CAKUGA010000026.1 GCA_934654515.1 uncultured Collinsella sp.
TGCGGGCGTAGTTCAATGGTAGAACCCCAGCCTTCCAAGCTGATGACGCGGGTTCGATTCCCGTCGCCCGCTCCATAAGATAGACCAACGGCCTTGGCTCCTTTCGGAACCAGGGCCGTTTTCGTATGAGTGCCGGGTGACGGGAATCGAACCCGGCAGGGTGCGGAGCTGAGAAAATGCGTGAGCATTTTCCAGCGCAGCACGCAAGGGCCGAAGGCCCGCAGCGAAACAAGGATTTGCGAAGCAAATCCTTGGACTTCCCGTCGCCCGCTCCACAAGATAGCTTAACGGCCCTGATTCCCTTTGGGATCAGGGCCGTTTTCATATGCGTGCCGGGTGACGGGAATCAAGCCTGTTGGGTGCGGAATTAAGAAATACGGACTGGTTTTGACTTATAGGATGGCCGATTTTGGCGCGTTTTCCAGTTGCGCATTCTGCTCACCAACAAAAATCGAGTTGTGCGGTCACATGGAAGCCTTTTCATGATTAAGGATGCCGGCTTAGGATCACCTGCTTCTATTTTGGTGTTTGATTTTGTGAAGTTGCTGTGCAAGTAGACATATAAAAGCCCAAAGTGGGACATAAGCGCTCAAGTTGTTACGGTGTATTCCACTTGGGATTTGCCGAATGGACCGCACAACTCGAAAAATGTTGGTGACGGTTCGACAAGGATGGCGAATGTAGCAAAGGGACTGTCCCTCCGTCGCATTAGTGGCGGGATTGGTGGCGGAGCTTGTCGATGGTGGCGTCGGTGCTGCGGCTGCGGGCGTCGGTGGCGCGTTCGCGGGCTTCGGCTGCGTTGATGCGTTTGCGACGGTAATCGATCATGCCTTGGATGATGGGCTTGCCAAAGCTCACGACGTCGTCGTTGTAGATGGCGGTGCGGGCTGCGAGCAGGCAGTCGCTAAAGTCCATATGCGTCCTGCCAAACAGCTTGATGGCAAAGGCGATGACGGTGGGCTCGTCGACCATGACGTCGTCGAGCAACCTGGTCAGCGCCGCCGCGATTTTGGGGCGGGGGACCTTGTAGACATCGCGCAGCGTGACGGCGACACGGGTGATGATCTCGGGGTAGACGCGGGTGGTGCGCGTGGCGATAACCTTGGCGGCGCGCGGCGACAGGACCTCGTCGTCGTTAAGCAGGTAGCGTAGGATAACGGTCTCGTCGATGATGGTGCTACTCATGGATGTCTACTTCCTCGGGACCCAAGATCGAATCGTCGCTTTCTGCGGCGAGATATTCAATCCAGGCGTTGCGTTCCTCGGACCGGCGATTGGGGTCCCCGTAAGCCTTAAGCACTCCGTAGGCAGCCGTGCCATCCTTTGAGCGCACGGCGATCGGCTGAAAAGGCAGTTTGCGCATGAGGATGCTCTGCGAAACAAAAAGGCGAACGGCCTCGGCAAGCGATGTACCCATGGCGTCGTAGAGACGCTCGGCATGCTGTTTGTCCTCTTCGCGAATGCGCACCTGTAGGATGGCTCGTTTTTGAGTCGATGACATCGCTAGCCCCCTTATCTAGTGCAACACGGATGGTCAAATTCGCCCTGTGCTTTCATTTGACTATCTTATATCCACCACTTTATTTCACTCAAGTTAATGAGTGTAAACATAACTACAAGCGTAGTACATCCTCAAAAGGAGCGCGCGAAAATCTCGTAAGTGTACGCGTGTAATACACTCGCCTTTATAGCCCACCGAGAATAATCCCGACCTGCCAAAACCACTGCAATACACCCGTATTGCAGGGCCTATGCTCAAGTTTACCCCCTGCAACTGCGTATATTCAACTTGTATACCGTTGGAGAAATTCTACCGAGTGCCTGTTTCGCCGCATGCATTCGATACGCCGATGCCAGGCCACGGGCGGCTTGGGACAATGTCGACAGGGTCTCTCCGGCATGGGATTCAGGAGGGAGTGAACAACATGGGCAATAAACGAGTCGTAGCCGATTCCTCGCGCTGCATTGGGTGCCAAACCTGTATGGCGGCGTGCATCGAGGCACACGACATCCCCGGCAACATCGCCGCGCCTCGCCTGCGCGTGACGCGTACGTACGAGATCTCCGCACCGGTGGCTTGCCATCACTGCGAGGACGCCCCGTGCGCCAAGGCCTGCCCCACGGGTGCCTTGTTCTTTGATCCAAAGAACCATCGCATCGGCGTTAACGAGGACAACTGTATCGGTTGCAAGAGCTGCGTCATGGCCTGCCCCTTTGGCGCCGTGAGCGTGGCGACCACGCAGGTCCCCGTCTTGATGGGCGACGTGCGCGTGGGTTCGCAGACCAAGAGCTTCGTGCTCAAGTGCGACCTGTGCGTGGACCGTCCCGGCGGTCCGGCGTGTGCCGAGGCGTGCCCGACCAAGGGCCTCACCCTGGTAGACGAGGAGCGCCTGGCGGAACTGACCGCCGAGCGTGCCCGCGCCACCATCGAAAACGAGGCGTAGGCGGGCGGCCATATAAGCCCAACGATTGTCAAACAAGTACCGAATAATCGGTAGCGCAGAAAGGAAGGAGGGTGTCATGGAGAAGCATAAAGTGATCTGCCCGTACTGCGGCGCCGGTTGCCAGTTTAACCTCCTGGTCCAAAACGGCCAGGTCGTGGGTACCGAACCGCTCAACGGCATCACCAATCAGGGCGAGCTGTGCCTTAAGGGCATGAGCGGCTACGACTTCATCAACGACACCAAGATCTTGACTCCTCGCGTGCTGCACCCGATGATCCGCCGCACTAAGGGCGCGGATCTTGAGCGTGTAAGCTGGGACGAGGCACTGGATTTCACCGCATCTAAGATGCAGGCCATAATTGACGAATATGGTCCTAACGCTGTCATGACCACCGGCTCTTCGCGAGGCGGCGGCAATGAGGCGAACTACGTCATGCAGAAGTTTACGCGTGCGTGCATCGGCACCCACAGCGTAGACAACTGCGCCCGTACTTGACACGGCCCTACTGTCCTCGGTCTGATGGACACGGTTGGTTCAGGTTGCATGTCATGCTCCATCCCCGGTATGGAGGATGCGGGCTGCATTTTCCTCTTCGGCTATAACCCTGCCGATTCGCACCCCATCGTCGCAAGGCGTATCGTGCGAGCCAAAGAAAAGGGTTGCAAGATCATCGTCGCCGACCCGCGCCATATCGAAACCGCGCGTATCGCCGATCTCTACCTTCCGATCAAGAACGGTTGCAACGTCGCGTTCCTCAACGCCTTTGCCAACTGTCTGGTCAACGATGGCCTCTACGACAAGGAATTCGTCGCCGAGCACACGAACGGCTTTGACGAGTGGTGGGAGACCATCAAGAACTACACTCCCGAATCCGTACAGGACATCACGGGTGTCGAGCCCGCGTTGATCCACCAAGCTGCCGAGATGTACGCCACGGCGAAGCCCTCTGCCATCATTGGCTGGGGTATGGGCGTATGCCAGCAGAAGCAGAACCTGAAGACGGTGCATACCATCGCCTCCATCGCCTGCGTTGCCGGCCAGATCGGCAAACCCAACTCCGGTCTCGCGCCCGTGCGTGGCCAGAACAACGTCCAGGGCTCCTGCGATATGGGCATGCTGCCCAACCTGTACCCTGGCTACCAGAAAGTCACCGACCCCGCCGCTCGCGCCAAGTTTGCCAAGGCTTGGGGCGTGCCCGAGGAAAAGCTCCCCTTGGAGGAGGGCTACAAGCTCACCGACCTGGGTCACCTGGTCGACGAGGGCAAGGTGCACTGCTTCTACAACTACGGCGAGGACCCGGTTCAGACCGAGCCCGATTCGGCCGGTATGCGCAAGACGCTCTCCGAGCTGGACCTGTTCATCTGCCAGGACATCTTTATGACGCAGACGACCATGCTCGCCGACGTCATCCTGCCTGCCACCTCTTGGGGCGAGCACGAGGGTGTCTTTACCGCATCCGACCGTAGCTTCCAGCACTTTGACGCGGCTGTTCCGCCCAAGGGCGAGTGCCGTCACGACTGGGAGATCTTCGCGGACCTGTCCACGCGCATGGGCTATCCCATGCACTACGACAACACCGAGCAGATCTGGAACGAGTGCATTAGCCTGTGCCCCAACTTTGTGGGCGCGACCTACGAGAAGATGGCTCCCGAGGGCGGTTACGCCCAGTGGCCGGTCAAGAGCACTGATGTGAACGACCACGGCACGGCCGACATGTTCGCTGGTGGCAAGTTCACCACCAAGGACGGCCGCGCCAACCTGATGGCGCACGACTGGGAGGCGCCCTCCGAGCTTCCCGACGATGAGTACCCTCTCATCCTGTGCACCGTCCGCGAGGTCGGCCACTACAGCTGCCGCTCGATGACCGGCAACTGCAAGACGCTGGCGCTGCTTGCCGACGAGCCCGGCTTTGTCCGCATGAATCCCGCGGACGCCCAGGCGCGCGGCATCAAGAACGGCGACATCGTCTCGATTCACAGCCGCCGCGGCCAGGTATACAGCCGCGCCGACGTGAGCGACCGTATCAACAAGGGCACGGTCTATATGACCTACCAGTGGTGGATCGGCAAGTGCAACGAGCTGACCATGCACAAGGTCGACCCGGTCTCGCACACGCCCGAGGACAAGTTCTCCGCCTGCCAGGTCGACGCCATCGCCGACCAGGTTTGGGCCGAGGGCGAAGTCGAGCGTCAGTACGCCGAGCTCAAGCAGGCTCTGGTGGACGCCGCAGCTCCCCAGGACGTTGAGCCCGGCGCCGCCAAGTTCGACGACGAGACGCACGTGAATCAAATCGTGTAGTCCCGTTCTCGTTGGCTTTTTGGGCCGGGCGTCCCGTACGTTCGGGAGCCCGGCCCGTTATTTTGAAAGGAAGTGGGGATGAACCGCTTCATCGACATCAACCCGGAGAGGTGCATCGGCTGCGGAACATGCCAGTCCGCCTGTGCCGACGCCCACCGGATGCAGGGTCTTCAGGATACGCCGCGCCTAGCGCTCGTGAAGACCGGCGGTATTTCGGCCGCCCTTGCCTGCCACCATTGCGAGGGTGCCCCCTGCGCCGAGGTTTGCCCGGTGAATGCCATCGAGCACGATGGCGATCGCATCCACGTCAAGGAGCAGGAGTGCATCGGGTGCAGGCTGTGCGCCATCGCGTGCCCCTTCGGAGCCATCCATCCCGATGGCACGTCTATCGCCGGTGTCGCAGGCATGTGCGACCCGACGCCTTCGTATCCTAAGTCCCTGAGCAGCCTGCTTACGTGGGCTCCTGGCCAGTACACCTGCGCTGTGAAGTGCGACCTGTGCGCCTTCGATCCGGACGGCCCGCATTGCGTGGCGGCGTGCCCCACCAAGGCGCTGACCGTCATGGGCGGCGCGGCCGATCGCGAGCTCGACGAGGCCAAGCGCCTGCGCTCGATCGAAAACGGTCCGGCCGTCGACGTTACCGCTGTGGCCCAGGGCCTGTCCGAGAAAGCAGAAGGGAGCGTAAACAATGGATAGCATGACGCTGTTTATCGCATCGCTTGCCGTCTCGTGCATCGGTGCGCTCGCCTCGGTTCTGCTGATCAAGGCCGATGATGCCGCCAAGACCGCCGGCTGCCTTATCGGCGCCGTAGCCGCGGTGCTTTCGTTTGTGGCCGGTATCCAAGCCGTGCTGGGCGATGTCACGTCGGTCGACACCATCGTGTTCTTCCCGTTTGCCCATTTCCAGCTGCTGCTCAACCAGCTGTCCGGCCTGTTCGTGGCGCTCATCTCGGTGCTTGCGTTTGCCGGTTCGATCTACGGTCTCAACTACTTTGATGAGTACCCGGGCAAGAAGGGCCGCGCCGGTTTCTTCTTTAACACGTTTGTCGCCTCGATAATGCTCGTTATCACGGCCGACAACGTGTTCTGGTTCCTGGTTGCGTTTGAGCTCATGTCGCTCACCTCGTACTTCCTCGTCGTGATCGAGGAGAACGAGAACTCCATCCACGGCGGTTGGCTCTACTTTGTGATCGCGCACGTTGGCTTTGTGCTCATCATGGCGAGTTTCCTCACCATGACCAACTTTGCCGGCGGCTCGTTCGCGTTTGCTGACTTCCGCGCGACGCAGTTTAGCCCCGCTGTCGCATCCGTGTGCTTTGTGCTTGCCTTCTTTGGCTTTGGCGCCAAGGCCGGCATCATCCCGCTGCACGGCTGGCTACCCAAGGCGCACCCCGAGGCTCCGTCCAACGTGTCGGCCCTCATGTCCGGCGGCATGATCAAGATCGGTATCTTCGGCATTCTCAAGGTGGGTCTCGACCTGCTGAGCGCCTCGGGCGTTCAGGTCTGGTGGGGCCTCATGGTCATGGTCTTCGGTGCGATCTCGTCGGTCCTCGGCGTTGCCTTCGCTCTGCAGGAGCATGACATCAAGCGCCTGCTGGCCTACCACTCCGTCGAGAACATCGGCATCATCCTGCTCGGCGTGGGCGCCTCCATGGCCGCCATGGCTCTCGACTCGGTCGGTGTCGCCGTCCTGGCCCTGATGGCCGCCCTCTACCACACGTTTAACCACGCCATGTTTAAGGGCGAGCTGTTCTTGGGTGCCGGCGCGCTGCTGTACTCCACGGGTACGCGTAATATGGAGAAGATGGGCGGCCTGTTCCGCCGTATGCCGGCAACGGCCATCTGCTTCCTTATCGGCGCACTCGCCATCTCGGCTATTCCGCCCTTCAACGGCTTTGTTTCCGAGTGGTTTACCTACCAGTCGCTCTTTAATGCGGCTATGCAGGGTGACAAGGCCGTCATGATCGTGGCCGTGTTCGCCGCCGTCGCGCTGGCCATTACCGGTGCGCTCGCCGTCACGTGCTTCGTCAAGGCTTACGGCGTCTCCTTTGCATCTGCTCCTCGTTCCGAGGCCGCGGCCAACGCCAAGGAGGTCCCCGCTCCAATGGTGTTTGCGCAGGGCCTGCTCGCAGCCATCTGCGTCGTGCTGGGCATTGGCGCTCCCGTGATCGCGCCCGTCCTCGTCGACGTCGCCGCATCCGTGCTGCATCCCTATGGTGGCGTCTTTGCCGCTGAAGGAATGGAGCTCATGAACCAGTACTCCGGCGCTGCCACCTCCACGCCCGCGATCGCCATCGCGCTCGTGGTGCTCGTCGGCCTTGCCTGCGGTTTCCGCAAGCTCAAGACGGTCGGCAAGGTGCAGAAGTCCCAGCCGTGGGCATGCGGCTATGCTCCCAACGAGCATATGCCCGTCGTCGCCACGACCTTTGCTTCCGAGGTCTCTTGGTTTATGCAGCCCCTCTACACGCTGCGCGACCGCTGCACGGCCGTCTGCTGGTCCATCGCCCACTTCTTCCAGAAGCTCACCGGCGTGGCCGAGGCTGTGGAGCCCGTGCCCGACAAGGTTCTCGTGGATGCCCCGCATAAGGGTGTCGAGAAGCTCGCCGACCTCGCGACCAAGCTCGAGGGTGGCAACTACAGCATCTATATCTGCTACATCGTCGCGGCGCTCGTGGTGTTCCTCGTGCTCGCCGTCAAAATGGGTTAAGGAGGGGAGAGCATGAACAACATCGTACTTGCCGTTCTGCAGGGCGTGGTCGTCATGGCCGTTGCGCCGTTCTTCTCCGGCCTCGGCCGCGTGATCCGCGCCAAGATGCATAACCGTCGCGGACCGAGCATCATGCAGGACTACCGCGACATCGCAAAGCTCTTTGCGCGCCCCGAGTCCCAAAGCGAAGATGCAAGCTTCGCGCTTCGCATCATGCCGCCGCTGTTCTTCGCCGTCGCCTTTATGCTTGCCATGGGCCTGCCGCTCTTTACGGCACAAAGCCCCATTCCGGTCTTTGGTGACGCCATCACCATCATGTACAGCCTGGCGCTCGCCCGCTTCTTTTTCGCCCTCTGCGGCGTCGATTCCTCCAATGCCTACGCCGGTATCGGTGGTGTCCGCGAGCTGCTCATGAGCGTGCTCATCGAGCCGTCCATGCTGCTGGCGCTGTTCGCCGCAGCCCTTGTATGCGGCTCTACCGACATCGCCACCATGGGCCAGCACATCATGACGGGCGCCGTCGATGCGCCGGTCGCCGTGATCCTTGCCGGCATCGCCTTTGCGATTGCCTGCTACATGGAGCTCGGCAAGCTGCCGTTTGACCAGGCCGAGGCCGAGCAGGAGCTCCAGGAGGGCCCGCTTGCCGAGCTTTCCGGTCCGTCGCTTGCCATGGCCAAGCTCGCCATGTCCATGAAGCAGGTCCTTGTCGTCGCCTGGTTCTGCGCGATCTTCGTCCCCTGGGGCGAGCCTGCTGCCATCGGCGCCGCGGCCGTTCTGGGAGCCGTCGTGTTCCTCGTGAAGTGCCTCATCGACTTTGTGATCTGCGGCGTGATCGAGAACTCCTGCTCGCGCTCGCGCTTTAAGGTGCTTGGCAACCAGACCTGGATCGTCGTGGGCATCGCCGTTTTGGCGTTTGTCTTCGTGGTCGTCGGCGTGTAGGAGAAGGGAGAAACAATGTCATTCGCAGTCAGTCTGTCCCTTCTCGGCTTGGTCGCTATCGCGGCCCCGATGGTGGCCTCGGTGCTTGTCGCCCTGTTCCCCCGTCCGTACGCCAAGTGGTTCAGCGTCTTGGGTGCTGCCGTCTCGACGGTCTGCACCATCGCCCTCGCCGCGAACTTCGCCGGTGCCGGCATGCCCGATACGCAGGTCCCTCTGATCTCGTTTGGGCAGACCCTCGTCATGGGATTTACGTTTGACCGTATGAGCACGCTGCTCGCGCCCGCCTTTGTGGGCATCGGCCTGCTCGTCGTGATCTACTCGATTCCCTATATGAGCGAGAACAACCGTGAGCACCCCGATGCGCCGCGTCGTCGCTTCTATGCGTACCTCGCGACCTTTATCGGTGCCATGGCCGGTCTTGTGTACAGCTCGACCCTTCTGGGCCAGCTCGTGTTCTTTGAGATTACGGGCGCGTGCTCTTGGGGCCTCATCAGCTACTACATGACCCCCACCGCCAAGAAGGCCGGCATGAAGGCCCTCATTATCACGCATATCGGCGCTCTTGGCCTGTACCTGGGTGCCGCTATCGTGTTTGCCCATACCGGAACCTTCGCCATCACCGCGATTGCCGGCCTGGATTCTAACCTTAAGGCCATCGTCCTTTTGCTCGTGCTGTTTGCGGCCTGGGCAAAGTCCGCGCAGGTGCCTATGTACATGTGGCTGCCTTCGGCCATGGAGGCCCCCACGCCTGTCTCGGCTTACCTGCACGGTGCCTCGATGGTTAAGGTCGGCGTGTGCGTGTTCGCCCGCGCCCTCGTCTCTGCCGGCGACGTGCCCGAGATTGTGGGCTGGGTCGCCGTCATCGACGCCATGGTCACCATGCTCTTTGGCTTCTTGATGTACCTGCCGCAAAAGGACATGAAGCGCCTGCTGGCGTTCTCCACGATCGCCCAGCTCTCCTACGTGTTCTTTGGCCTGGGCCTTTCGGTCTTTGGCAGCCAGCTCGCCTTTGACGGCGCCGTGTGCCATATCTTTAACCACGCGTTTGCCAAGACCCTGTTCTTCCTGATCGCCGGCTCGTTCTCCTTTACGCTCGGTACGCGTATGCTGCCCAAGCTGCGCGGCATCGTAAAGAAGTACCCGATCTCGGGTGTGGGCTTTGGTGTGGCGGCGCTCGCCATTGCCGGCGTGCCGCCCATGAACACGTTCTTCTCGAAGTTCCAGATTATCGCCGGCGGCTTCTCCGTCGGTGCCGGCAACGTCGCGATCCTGGTGCTCGTGTGCATCATGGTCGCCGAGACCGTCGCCACCTTTGCCTGGTTCCTCAAGTGGATGGGCTATTGCCTGCCCGGTGAGCCGAGCGAAGAGGTCGCCGCGGGAGCACCGCTTCCCCGTGCGATGGCATTCGTGTTCATCGTGCTCATCATCATGGTCATCGTCAGCGGCCCGCTTTCGGCCAGCTGGATCGGTTAGGAGGTAGAACGACATGGGTTATTCGATCGTCAACATCCTTGGCGGCCTTCTGATCGTCACGTCCACCATGGTGGTCATTTCCAAGAACATCAAGCACGCCATCCGCTGGTATGCGGTGCAGTCGCTGGTGCTCGTGGGCCTGCTCGCCACGCTCGGTGTCACCACCGGCGCGCAGGAGCTCCTTATGTGGGCGGGTTCGGCCTTTATCACCAAGGTCGTCCTGGTCCCGTACATTCTCAACCGCGCGTACAAGAAGATGGGCGAGCCGAGCGACGCTTCGCTGGCTGCCGGCATTAAGCCCGCATGGGCCATCTGCATCATCGCCGTCGAGGTCGCCATCTGCTTTGCCGTCGTGACGCAGATCAGCCTGCCCACGGCCGAGGTCGCAACGCCTGCGCTCGCCATCAGCTTTGCCCACTTCTTTGTGGGCCTTACCTGCATCATCTCGCAGCGCAACATCATGAAGCAGATCTTTGGCTACTGCCTCATGGAAAACGGCAGCCACGTGACGCTGGCGCTCCTTGCGCCCACCGCTCCCGAGATCATCGAGATCGGTATTGCCACCGACGCCATCTTTGCCGTCATCATCATGTCCATCGTCGTGCGTCGCATTTGGGAAGACTCCCATTCGCTCGACTCGCGCGACCTGTCCGAGCTGAGGGGGTAGTCCATGGAAACGTTGATTCTTGCCCTGCTCGCGACCCCTTTGGTGTTCTCGCTCGTCATGGCGTTTTTGCCCAAGAGCACGTCCTATAGCGTGTTTGCCGGGCTCAACCTGGTCTCTGTCGCGGCCGTCCTGGTGCTGTCGCTTATGACCGCCGGCGACGTCCTTGTGAGCGGCAACACCGCCAACGCCCTTGGCCTGTGGTTCCACCTCGATTCGCTGGGCTCCATCTTTGTGCTGCTCATCGGCTTTATCGGTTTTCTCACGGGGCTGTTCTCGCTGCCCTACGTCAAGGCCGACATCGAGGAGGGCGCCATGCCCGCCGAGCGCGCTAAGCAGTACTACGCGCTGTTTAGCCTGTTTGTGTTCACCATGCTGCTCGCATGCCTGTCCAACAACATGATCCTCACCTGGGCCGCCGTGGAGGCAACTACGCTGTCCACCGTGTTTCTCGTCGGTATCTACAAGAACAAGACCGCCCTCGAGGCCTCTTGGAAGTACGCCATGGTCTGCACCGCCGGCGTGGCCTTTGGCCTCTTTGGCACGCTGCTGATCTATGCCAACGCCGCCGACGTGATTCCCAATGCCCACGAGGCCGCTTTCCTGTCGTCTGTTCTGCCCTATGCCGACCAGTTCGACCCGACGCTCATGCGCCTCGCCTTCGCGTTTATCGTGATCGGCTTTGGCACCAAGGCCGGCCTGTTCCCCATGCACACCTGGCTGCCCGACGCCCATTCCCAGGCCCCGAGCCCTGTCTCGGCCCTGCTCTCGGGCGTGCTGCTTAAGTGCGCCATGCTCGTGATCATGCGTTTCTACGGCTTTACCATCCAGGCCGTCGGCGCCGACTACCCCCAGCTTCTGCTGCTGATCGTCGGTACGCTGTCCATCCTGGTGGCGGCGCTTTCCATGTTCCGCCAGGACGACCTCAAGCGCCGCTTTGCGTACTCGTCTGTGGAGAACGTGGGCGTTATCGCCCTGTGCCTGGGTATCGGTGGCCCGCTGGGTATCGCTGCGGCCCTGCTGCATTGCGTGTTCCACGGCTTTACCAAGACGCTTGCCTTCTGCGTGTCCGGCAACATCCAGCACGCCTTTGGCACGCGTAGCCTGGCCAAGATCCAGGGCGTCGTCGAGGTTGCCCCCGCAACCGCCGCGCTCGCCATTCTGGCGCTGCTCGGCCTTGCCGCCTTCCCGCCCTTTGGCATGTTCATCTCCGAATTCCTGACTTTTGTCGCCGGTGTTACCGCCGGCCCCATGTGGCTGGTCGTCGTGGTCGCCCTCGGTCTTACCGTGGCCATCTCCGCGCTCACCCGCATCGCACTCAAGTCGGTATTCGGCCATGCGCCCCAGGGCATGGGCAAGCATGAGGCCCCGGCGCTCATGCTGATCCCCGAGATCATCCTGGCCGTCATGATCCTTTGGTTTGGTATCGCCACCCCGCTGCCTCTCGTGCACGGTGTGGAGACCGCGACCGGCATCGTGCTCGAGCAGAGCACCGAGGAACTTCACGCGACGCCGATGTACCGCGCTGTGTTCGGTACCCAGACCGCTCAGAGCGAGGTGGAGTAACGAATGATTGAAACTGAGAACAAGGTGTATGCCCGTCGCTGCGAGAGCCATGTCGAGGCCCTGCGCCGCGCCGTTCCGGGCTGCATCGAGAAGGTCGAGTGGCAGTGCGAGGACCAGCTGACGATTACCGTCAAGCAGGACAAGCTGCCCGAGGCCGTCCACTATCTGTACTACGAGCGTTACGGCTGGATCCCCGTGATCGTCGGCAACGATGAGCGAAGCCTGTGCGGCCGTTACGCCGTGTACTACGTCATCTCCATGGAGGGGGAGGATCCCGGC
Source organism: uncultured Collinsella sp. (assembly GCA_934654515.1). Taxonomy (GTDB): domain Bacteria; phylum Actinomycetota; class Coriobacteriia; order Coriobacteriales; family Coriobacteriaceae; genus Collinsella. The sequence goes on from CAKUGA010000026.1 coordinate 12,372, forward strand.
TGGGTGACCGTGCGCACCGAGGTCGATCCCGCCAAGATGACGTTCCCGTCCGTGACGCCGTTCGTCCCCGCCTGCGTGTGGGGCGAGCGCGAGCTGCGCGACATGTTCGGCCTGATTCCCGAGGGCCTGCCCGACCGTCGCCGTTTGGTGCTGCCCGACGATTGGCCCAGCGGCCTGTATCCGCTGCGCAAGGACTCCATGGACTACCGCTTCCGTCCCGCTCCCGCGAGCGACATGGAAAACTACGAGTTCTTGGCCGATACCAAGGGCAAGGAGACGACCCTTGTCCCCATGGGACCTTTGCACATTACCTCCGACGAGCCCGGCCACTTCCGCCTGTTCGTGGAGGGCGAGACGATCGTCGACGCCGACTACCGTCTGTTCTACGTGCACCGCGGCATGGAGAAGGTCGCCGAGACGCGCCTGAACTATGACGCCGTGACGTTTTTGGCCGACCGTATCTGCGGCATCTGCGGCTGCGCCCACTCGGTGGCCTATGCTGAGGCTGTCGAGCGCGCCCAGGGTATCCACGTCCCGCCGCGCGCCCAGTACATCCGCGCCATCATGCTCGAGGTCGAGCGCCTGCACTCGCACCTGCTCAACATTGGCCTGGCGTCGCACTACACCGGCTTCGATTCCGGCTTCCAGCAGTTCTTCCGCGTCCGTGAGAAGTCCATGGACCTGGCCGAGAAGCTCTCCGGTCACCGCAAGACCTATGGCCTCAACGTGATCGGCGGCGTGCGTCGCGACATCCTGGCCGAGCAGAAGCTCTCCACGCTCACGACCATCCACCAGCTGCGCTCTGAGGTTCAGGAGCTTGTCGACGTATTGCTCTCCACGCCCAACTTTATTGAGCGCACGAGCGGCATCGGCATCCTCGACCGCAAGATCGCCCGCGACTTCTCGCCGGTCGGTCCGCTCATGCGCGGCTCGGGTTATGCCCGCGACGTGCGCTTTGACCATCCCTTCGACGGCTATGCCGATCCCGACATCCAAAAGATGCATGCGGCCACGGCCGACACCTGCGATGCCTTCGGCCGTACCGCCGTGCGTATCCAGGAGGTCTACGATTCGATCGATATGATCGAGACCATGCTCGAGAACTGCCCGTCGGGCCCCATCCTCACCACGGATTGGGAGTACACCCCGCATAAGTACGCCATCGGTGCCACCGAGGCGCCGCGCGGCGAGGACGTGCACTGGGCCATGCTCGGCAACAACCAGAAGTGCTACCGCTGGCGCGCCAAGGCCGCCACATACAGCAACTGGCCGGTCCTGCGCTACATGTTCCGCGGCAATACCGTGGGCGATGCGGCGCTGATCGTCGGCTCGCTCGACCCGTGCTACTCCTGCACCGACCGCGTTACGGTGACCGATGTGGCCGCCAAGCGCGACCACGTGCTGGATAAGGAGCAGTTCGAGAACGTCTGGCGCGACAAGTCGCCGCTTGCGGGCGAGGGCACCATGGCCGCTCCGCTCGATGAGGAGGCGCTCTAATATGCTGAAGCTTTGGAAGGTTAACGCCAAGGCCGGCGACGCGACGGTCAAGTACCCGTTTGCGCCGTTTCCCACCAACAAGGATATGCGCGGCAAGCCCGAGCACAACGCGGAGCTCTGCATCGCCTGCGGTGCCTGCGGCGTTGCGTGCCCGGCCGATGCCATCCGCATGGACACCGACCTTGCCGCCGATACCATCACCTGGTCGATCGACTACGGCCGCTGCATCTTTTGCGGTCGTTGCGAGGAGGCCTGCCCCATGGAGGCTATCAAGCTCACCGAGGAGTTTGAGCTGGCCGTCATGAGCAAGGACGACCTCACCAGCAAGAGCGTCTACACGCTCGAGCACTGCTCGCGTTGCGGCAAGCCGTTCGCTCCGCACAAGGAGATCGACTATGCCAAGCGCCTGCTGCAGGCGGCCGGCGGTATGGAGGCCGAGCAAGCCGCCCGTACTGTCGGTATGTGCCAGGAGTGCAAGCGCGAGCTCGACGCCCTGCGCGCCGCCTCGGCCGTAAAGACCGGCAACGCGGCCGGCATGGCTGCCAACGAGACGCTCGCGTCCGGTGAGCCCCAGGGCCCCGGCATGGAGTATCTGGGCGGCCACGGTGTGAACCCGGAGTATATCGACCGCGAGCTTAACCCCGATGCGCCCGAGATTCCCGCCGGTCCGGCACCGGTCGAGGGCATCATCATGGATCTCGATAAGAAGGAGGAGTAACCATGGCCGAACCCACGCTTTTGCCCGAGCGGCTTCAGTACCGCCCGACCAAGATCGAGCTCGACGAGAGCATCGAGAAGGCCAAGGCGACCCTTCTTAAGAAGATTAAGCGCTCGGTGTACGTCTACCGCGTTGACTGCGGTGGCTGCAACGGCTGCGAGATCGAGATCTTCGGTTCCATCACGCCCGTCTTCGACGTTGAGCGTTTTGGTATTAAGGTCGTCCCGTCGCCGCGCCACGCCGATGTGCTGCTGTACACCGGTGCCGTGACGCGCGCCATGCGCATGCCGGCCCTGCGTGCCTTTGAGGCCGCACCCGACCCCAAGATCGTGGTGTCCTACGGCGCGTGCGGCTGCACCGGCGGCATCTTTTACGACAACTACTGCGTCTGGGGCGGCACGGACAAGATTCTGCCGGTCGATGTCTACATCCCCGGCTGCCCGCCCAGCCCCGCGCAGACCATCTACGGTTTTGCCATGGCGCTCGGCCTGCTGGACCAAAAGCTCCATGCCGAGACCACGGTGGAGGCCGCCGGCGAGCAGGCCGATATCCTGCACCCCGGCGTGCCGTACAAGCTGCGCGTTGCCATCGAGCGCGAGGCTCGCGCCATGAGCGGCTACCGTTACGGCCGCGACCTGGCCAACGAGTTTATGGATACGCTCGAGGGTGCACCCAAGGGCGATATCCGCGGCGCCATGGCGCTACTCATCGACAAGCAGGACGATCCGCGCCGTGTCGAGGTCTACTCGGCGCTGCAGGATCTGGTGCTGGCCGGAGGTCGCTAGATGGAACTCACGGACCGCTCTGGTTACTTTGCGGGTCCCGGCATGCTCGGCGGCTCCTTCGGTGATGCCTCGCGCGCAAGCGTCGAGGCCGCCGAGGGCGTCGCCGACCCCTGCCTGGGCCATGCGCCCGACCAGGTGGTCTTCTACGAGCTCACGCGTAAGTTTGTGGAGACCGAGGAGGACGTTCCCCAGGAGGCCTGCGACGTGCTGTACTACACGCTCGCCGTGGGCCACCACACCGGTGTACTCGACTGCTTTGAGCCGCGCCTGTCCGTGCCGGTGAAGGTCTTCTATTCGCTGGTCGACGCGCTGCCGGAAGGGGAGGCCAAAACCAAGTTTGAGGCCATCCGCTCCTTTGGCGAGTGCCAGCTCGACAAGGCCGCGGTGCCGTCGCTGCTCGAGGCGTGCGATGCCCTGCTCGACGAGCGCGGTTTTCGCGGCTCGGCCAAGGCGGGCATCTCGGTGTTCGATGACGACTTTGGCCTGCATGCCCAGCAGGTCGCGTTTCTGATGATGTTCCGCGATCTGGTTGAGCGCGTGCGCGACGTATCGGGCGTGTATCTGACGGGGAGGCTGCAGTAATGGGTCGCGTTGTAGATGGGCGCGTGAACGGCGCCCCGTTTGCGGGTATTGTGCTCACGGCGGGAAGTGTGCTGCGCGCCGACGATGCCGCCGGCCCCGTGCTCTCCAAAAAGATGGAGGACGCGCCCCTTGCCGGCTGGTACACCATCGACGGCGGTCAGACGCCCGAGGACGACATCATCGAGGTCAAGCGCGAGCGTCCGCCGCGCCTGGTTCTGGTTGATGCCGCCGACATGGCCCTGCCCGTCGGCGCGATCCGCCTGCTCGACAAAAGCGACGTGGCTCGTAAGTCGATGTTCACCACACATTCGCTCCCGCTCTCGATTCTGATCGAAGAGATCGAGCAATCATGCGAAGATATCGTCTTCATAGGGATTCAGCCGGGCGACACGGAGTTCTACAACCCCATGTCCCCGGAGGTCTTTGACGCCGTCGACGCCGTGTATGACGCCGTGGCCGCCAACGACTTTTCCCACTTTGTCCGCTTGGGGCAGGAGCTGTAGGAGCGCTTGTCCCTGCTGATTAGGAAAGAAGTGATTGACATGGCAGATACCAAGGTGGAGTATCCCGCCCCCGATTGCCTGGCGCCCGCCGCGATCGAGGCCAAAACCGAGGCCGCCGGCGTGACCAAGGCTAACCTGCCGGTCGCAAAGGCCTTTGTTTTGGCAATGTTCGCCGGTGCGTTCATCGCCTTCGGTGGCCTGTTCTTTACCGTGTTCTTGAGCGATAGCACACTCGGCTGGGGCGCCCAGCGCGTCGTGGGCGGTCTGTGCTTTTGCCTGGGCTTGGTTCTGGTGCTGATTTGTGGCGCCGAGCTGTTTACCGGTAACTCGCTCATGGTCTGCGCGCTCAAGAGCAAAAAGATCACCCTGGTCCAGATGCTCAAAGCCTGGCTTGTCGTGTGGGTCGGTAACTTTGTCGGGGCCCTGTTCATCGTCTTTTTGGTGTACATGGCCGGCATTTACAAGCTCAACGGCGAGGCGGTCGCCAATTCCATGGTGAGTGTGGCCGCCGGCAAGGTGACGATCGACTGGGTGACAATCTTCTTCCGCGGCATCCTGTGCAACATCTTTGTGTGCCTGGCCGTGTGGATCGGCACTGCCGGTAAGACCGTGGTCGATAAGGTCGTGGGCATTCTGCTGCCCATCGCCGCTTTTGTGGCCTGCGGTTTTGAGCACTGCGTTGCCAACATGTACTTTTTGCCCATGGGTGCCGTGATGCACGCGTGCGGCTACGGTGCCGATGTTGCCGGTGCCGATGCCCTCAATGTCGCGGGCATTGCGTTTAACCTGTCCGCCGCCACGCTGGGCAACATCGTGGGCGGCGCGGTTCTGGTCGCGCTCGGCTACTGGTTTATCTACGCCAAGAAGTCCGAGGCGTAAAGTACCGTCTGTTTGACGTTGGGCCTCCCGCGGGGCGTTGCCGTGCGGGAGGCTTTTTGGCCTTGGGTCATGTTGCTTGCCCGTAGGCCTGTTGCGTTTGCGTTGGAAAGGAATAATCGAGATGGCATCTGCTGTTGAGCGTGACGGTCGCGTCGTGGTGACCACGTGTGGGGGATGCTATGCCGATTGCGCCTTTGCGGCCCATGTTGAGAACGGTCGCGTGGTGGCCGAGCTGCCGGTGCCGGGGCATCCGTGCGCGGCGCGGGCCCTGTGCGCCCGTGGGCGGCATCGCCTCGCCATGCCGTTTGACGAGCGCGAGCGGATCTTGCATCCCATGCGCCGGCGCGAGGATGGCTCGGGGTTCGATGCGGTGAGCTGGGACGAGGCGTTTGCTCAGATTGCCGAGCGCCTTGGGGGAATCGTTGGCGAGTATGGGGCGCGTGCGCTGGGCATGACGCTCGGCGTGCCCTCGTTCGACCGTTATTGGGCCTATCGTTTTATGCACGCGCTGGGCTCGCCCAATGTGTATGGTGCCGATGGCGCTTGCGAGGTGAGCCGCCTGACCGGCTGGGAGCACAGCCT
>CAKUGA010000027.1 GCA_934654515.1 uncultured Collinsella sp.
CCGCAGAACCCTACATAAAAGAAAAGGACCCCTTTGCAGAGGTCCTAGTCAATTCAAGGTGGCGGGGAAGGGAATCGCGTCCGCGCGCTGCGCGGACGGACCGCTGCGGCGCTTACGCGCCTTGCGAGCTGCGCTGGCAAACGCTTACGCGTTTACTCAGCTCCGCGCCCTCACGGGGTTCGATTCCATGTGGGGGGCTGCATAAAAGAAAAGGACCCCTTTGCAGAGGCCCTAGTCAATCCAAGGTGGCGGGGAAGGGAATCGAACCCCTGACACGAGGATTTTCAGTCCTCTGCTCTACCAACTGAGCTACCCAGCCATTTGAGGTGTGCCTTGTTTCAAGGCTTGATTAGTATAACCAAGGACGCGTTCCGGTCAACCGAGAATTTCAAAAAAGTTTTTGAGCACAGCCTCGGTTCTTTAAATCGGCACGTCAGAAGCATCAGCCGGCAGCAAGAAGTTTTTCGCTCAGAGCCGCACGGGCAAACTCACTTGGCGTCATCCCCTCGGCAGCCGCCCGTCGACGAATGGCCTCCTTCATTCCCAGAGGAATCTTGACCGACAGCGTTGCCGTCCCCTCACCTGAGAGTGGGGGCCGTCCATGCACGATCCCACCAACGGTGTGTTCGCCATCCGGAAACTCTCCGCGCTCGTACGACTCGCACCACGCGTCAATCATTTCATCCGTTACAACCTGACCATTAGCGGCCGTATACGTCTTGCCCATCATCGACCCCTTTGCCGAGCCCGTTCAATCTCCTGCCAAAATTTCTTCTGGACTGGAGACAAGGCATGAATGATAAGCCACCCACGGACAAGCTCGACCGCGACAAGCTCCACGCTTCGTCCGTCTGGGAGCCATCCAATCGCAAGCCATCTCGGCGGCTCGTCCTTCGACTCGCGACGAATGCACTCAGTAACCGCAAGCCAAGCGCTAAGCACCTGTTTTTCCGTCAGGTGCTTTTTGGCGTTGGGATGGATCTCAACATCCATGCATCTTCTCCTCCATCTTACCCAATTTCGTATGACGAAAGTCCGCTGTCGCCAATTCTTAAGCCGGCACGCGTTGGAGAGCAGGGGTCGAAATAATGATTGAAGAGCGCTCTAGTGCGGCCCAGGCGCCGGGGCAGGAGCACATACGCCAGGGACATACGTTTTCGTAGCGCGCGAGGATATTGCCGTCGCGATCGATGAAGGCGATGTCGATGGGATAGGCCATAAAACACGTATGGACCGAAGAGCAGCGTGGAAACGCCATGACGAGCGGCAAGCCGTTGGCGGCAACCGGACGCCGTCCCAGCATGCCGCGCAGGCGCACGACAAACGCCTCCGCCACCGCAAACTCGGCCGGCGTCCAACCCAGCCTGTTGAGTGCCCGCGCGTAGGCGATGTAGGACGAAACCGCAGTCACATAACCACCCCCGGACGCCATGGGTCGATCGTTACCACGCGCTCGTGCGACAACTGTGCCGGCGCACCCAAAGAAAGACCGGCAATGCTCAGCGAGCTCGGCCATGGCTCGTAGTGCATGGTGCAGGTATAGGTCCTAAACGTTCCGGATAGGGAGAGCAGGCCACCATCCGATGTCGCCGCGCCTTGTTCACTCGACACTTCGATCTGCAAGTCATAGCCTTCCATGGCATTCAGAATTTGAGTCTGGACCGTCGCCGAGGCATCGACAGAGCTTTCGTCGCCCTCCCCCTCCGACGCCACGGCGTGCGCCAACACGATGTCGGGCACCACGCGGTCGAAGCGCGCGACAGCGCTGGCAAAGATCATGACGTTGTACACGATGAGTGCCAGCACCAGCAAAACGGGCGTAACCACTGCCATCTCCACCGTCGCTTGGGCGCGCTCCTCGCGCAGACGCATGCGGATACTCATTACGACCCACCGCCCAGAGCGCCAACCAGCGTGGCGACATCGACGGTGAGCGGGATGGAGCCGCCGCCGGGCAGAGGAATCTCCGCAAGCGTGAACACCGTACCGCTGATGGTGCGCTCGACTTGATACTCCAAGGCTTCGCAAAGCGCCTTGGGATCGGTCACGCCCAGCGGGATACTTCGCAGCTTGTCCTGCGCTTTAGAAAGACCCGTGATGTCTGAGCCCGGACTCCTAATGACGTTGGCGGTATCGGTCAGCACGGGCTTTCGTAGGCGCAGGTCGCACGGCTCGAGCCCGAGAGCCGCCACGGAAGACGAGACCGTGTCGCCAAGCCACGATGCAATGGAACCCAGCGCGCCGCTACCCCCTCCCAAGTCATTGATCATCTCGCCCATGAGTTCGTCGGCCGAGCCTTGGATATCCCCATATCCCACAAGCAGCCGTCCCCAAACATCCATGACGCCGTCGAGTACGCCGGCAACGCCACCCGAGCGCTCCTCCAGCGTCGAGAAAAACCGCGAAAGGACGTTGTTTTGCGCTGTCGCATTATCGGGCGCTAGCACCGCGGCAGAAACGGCACCACGGCTGCCAAGCTCGACCGCCGTGTTGAACGAGGAGTTGAGTTCATCGGGGGTGGTCACATCGCTCGAGACCGCAAAGGCAACCACGCCATTGCGCCCAGGCGGAGCGATGCGCGGTCGTTCGCCCGAAAGCGCCTTGATGGCCTGGTCGAAGGCATTGCTTGCACGGTCGGCCTCGTCTTCGGTTTGACGCATGAGCTCGAGCTCTTTGTTGCGACAGTCGGCATAGTCCTCCAGGGCGTCTTTGAACTTGTCAAAGTGGTACTCGAAGCCGTTTTCAATAGAGGTTGAGGGTGCCGCAACAGCACCAAGCGACGAGACGCCAAAATGGCATTTGCTGCATTTATCCTGTCCGTCGTAATCGGCAACCGAAGCAAATCCGTTCGGCGTTCCTTTTTTATAGTTAGGACAGCTCGTTCCGTAATGCAGATACGTCTTGCCATCGTTGATGCTGGCTGGCCATGACGCATCGGTATAGAGTTCCGTCGCTCGCACCTCGTCAGAATTGCGAGGCAACAGCGGGATATAGGAAGAGACTTTGTCCCCATCTTCGGTTATATATGCGCGATTGACCTCTGTGCTCGCATAGGTGTAAAACGCCTTACGCGCTGCCGACTCCGCCCTCATCTCGACACTCGAGCCGTGGGGCTTCTCATTTGTCAGACGCCAATGGTAGTAGTCCTTCGCGCGATCAAGGGCAACTTGGGGCTCCCACGTAACGCTCGATGAGTAATGCGGATTTTGAACACCGGAGAGATCCGTTAGGCTTTTCGCACGCTCCCACATGCAAGAACAGCTGCCGACCGAGCCCTTGTCAGACCCACCACAATCTGCCAGCCAAGCACGCTCTTTAGCCTTCGCCGTGTCCTCAGAAGCCTTCCGCAGCTCCTCGGCCGCACACTCTAAATCATCTGATGTGTCTTTAATGGTATCGGTCGAGATCTCTGATCCTTTGAGCGCAGCGAAGTCAGACTCGGATGTCCTGGGCACGGCAAGCGCCGTACCGGTATAGGTCACACTATCGGTATCCTGCGCCGACACCGCCTGCGTGGCACGCGCGGCGATCAGATACGGCAGAGCCGTCTCGATTTTCTGTAAGCCTTCCGATGCGCTTTTGGCAAACTTGTTGCGCGTTTTAATGATCTCAATCCCGGTGTCGACCATATTGCCGGCAACCGGCTCGGCACCCGGGATGAGGATGGCGACCAGGCCCGTCCCGATCGTGGCAAATCCCGCCAGCCCCAAGCTCAAGATGCTCGCATCTACCACCGTGGCAGCCGTGTGATAGGACGACACTACGTTGGCACCCGCCAGCGCGCCGCTATCAGCCGCCACCTGGGTATCCCCGGCACGCGACATGCTCCATATCGCCGCGGTCGACGAAAACAACAATGTGAGCACCACTAGGATGACCACGGCAGAAGAAAGCGTGGTATAGGCACCGTCTTCGATAAACAGATCGACACCGGCTCGACCCATAAAGCCGCCTCGCTTGCGATGGCAGCTCGGACGGTGCGTCAAAACGCGTCTAGACCAGAAACACTTAATCCCATGCAGCAATCCACGAATCATAATCTCCCTCCAGCCATTCGGGACGCGATTGATACGAGACATCGACCTTGAGCTCAACGTAGCCGCCCTCGGCGGTACCACCCATAGCCTGCGCAAACGCACCGATCACAGGCAACGGCTTGACCTCGCCGGAAACGGACACGGACGAGACGCCACCCGCACCGGCCCGGCCAAGCTCGATATCCCACGACAACGGCCCGCCAGCATGAAAGATCGAAACGTTGGGCACTGCGGCAAGTCGGCGGCGGGTGAACTCCTTAAGATCGTCGTCCTCCGCCGTCGTCGTGGTCATGAGCCGCGCGGTCTCGGCGGCGGCAGACTCCATGACCGCGCGCGTATAGAGCAGGCACACCGGTTGCAGCGCGAGAAGGATGAGTGTCAGAAACGTCGGCAGCAAAAAAGCGGCCTCGACCGTAGACTGCGCCCGGTCCTCGCGCGCGGCATCAATACAACGCGATGTCCTTAGCGGCCGCAGCGGCGTCGATAACCGACGTCGAGGCGACGCCATGGGATGCCGCCCGCTCAACCAGCGCCGCCAAGCGCCCATCGGTGCCGGCACGCCAAAGTCCCGCGATCGCCAGCACGATCGATAACAGCGCCACCGTGACAATGGCGTATTCGACCGTCGCCTGGGCAGATTCCTCACGCAGAACATCATGCATTTCACGATCCCTCCTTTGAGTCCGTTGCCTGCGGGCTCAGGCGCACGGCGCGCAGACGACACGAAGCATCGCCAGCATCCGCGGCAATTGTCACCATATCGACCCAGCCGCGTCCGTCGCGCACGATGGCGCCCCAAACATTGCCCTTGATGTCGAGGTAGCCGCTCAGGGCCAGCTGCGCCGTGGGCACCTCGCGGTAGGCGCGCAACAGATCTGCCGCCGCCTCGGTCATCGGTCGGTCCTCGGACCATGCAAGCCGGACCGCAATCGCATTGCCCTCAGGCGAATCCGTCGCAGTTCCAGACCGCTTGTCGAGCGTCCGCAGAAAGGTTTGCGCCGTGACGGCGACATCCGAATCGTCCGCATCTCGCATCTCATCTTTTTGAGACGCCACCGCCGAATCTGAGCCCAAATCGGAGGCGGTCCCAGGACGCTGCTGCCGCGCGGCGTTAAGCCCCCAAAGCACCGCCGCTATCGCCACGGCCAGGCAAGCAAACACCAGCAGCACCCCGATGGGGCGCTCGACCTCTACAGGCTGTTGATGCCCTCGCTGATAGCGTTCCATAGATCTTGGACCTTGCCCTTAAATGCGACGATGGCGATAATCGCGATCACCACAAGCACGCCGACCAAGATGGCATACTCGGTGGTACCCTGTGCACTCTCCTCCTGCAATAGTTCCTTGGCGCGCTGACGAACATGTGCCGCCCGGCAAAACGCCCAGCCCTGGACCTTGCCAGCAGCGTCAGTCATCGTGTTCATGTATTCCTCCCTACATCATCCCGCCTGCTCCCAGCAGCGGGCCCAATATGGACAGAAGCAACGCCGGCAAGATGAGCGTGCCGGTGGGAATCAGCAGCTTGACGGGCGCACGCTCGATCTCGCGCTCGACCGCGGCGCGATGAGCCGCACGGATCTCGCGACTTTGAGCGGCCAGCGTCTCGGCAAGTGGGGCACCCAGGGCGAGCGCCTGCCCCACCGTGATGGCAAAGGTCTCGAGCGCTCGCACGTCCAGGTCGCGCGCGGCGGCCAACAACTCGTCCTCACGCGTGCCCACGCCCACCTGCCACGCCATACAGGCGCGCTCAAGGCGAAGAGCCAGCACTGACCGGCGGTTGGCGCAGAAAATCTCAAGCGCCGCATCAAACGAAAGACCGGCCGAAAGACCCAAGCGCACAACATCGATCATCTCGGACACTTCGCCGAGCGACACTCGCGCCGGGCCGCCCGCTCCAAACGCGCCCTTCACTCGCGCGGTCAAAGCATCGACCACCGAGCGACCCGCGGCAGCGACCAGCACCGCCTCGCGCTTGCAGGCCCCTGCGATCTTGCGTGCATCCGCCCGATCCAAACCCGTCGCGACAAATACACTCAGGGCGCACAGGCAAGCCGCAACTGCAACCGGGGCGCTCATAGCTCCACCCGCATAATGCGCCGGATAACCACCAGGGCAACGGCGTTGAGGGCAAGACCCAGCACCACAGCGCCCGCGCCGGCAGGCGTCGCAAGACCGCGACGAAAATCTGCCGAAAGCAGCGCCAACACCGCGCACATGCCCGCCGGCATCGCCGCGACCATATGCGCAGACATGCGAGCCTGCGACGTCTTAACATCCAGGCGGCGCTTGAGCTCAATGCGCTCCCCCACCATGCTCGACGCCTCGGACAGTAAGTCGGCAAGCGGAGCGCCGGTGCGCTGAGACACCTTAAGCGCCAAGGTCACAAGCGAAAGACCGGGGGCGTCGATACGCACGAGCAAGTCATCGAGCGCGTCGGTCGCCGAGATGCCGCAATCGATCGCCGCCGCCACCCGCAAAAACTCGGTATGCACTGGCTCTTGCGCATGAGCGCCCACAAAGCGCATGCCCTGGGCCAGCGAATGTCCCGAGGCAAGCGACATGGAAAGTGCGGTAAACGCCTCGGGCATTGCCTCTTCTGCATCGTGTTGCTCGCGCCGGCTCTCAAAGCCATCCCGAGCGGCGCCAACGGCAAACGGAGCAACAAATCCCAAGGCAAATCCGAGGGGCGATAACGACACCATCGTTAGTAAAACGCAGCAGACACCGCTCGATAGCAGCAGAAACGCCAAACGTCCCGAAGCATCTTCGATCACGAGGCCAAGGCGATGCGCCGGAGCCAGCGATGCCCACGAACGGGCGATCTTTTTCAGCAGATCGTTTTCCACCAGCTCACGCGGCAGCTTCTCTGCCACCGTCTCGAGCGCCTGACGTGCCAGTTCCGCCGGCGGTACCTGCGGCACACGAGGTTCCGCCCCGCACGCCGTCGCGACAGAAAGCCCTGCCAAGCCCCCTACGACGAGGGGCACAGTGATCTCCATTCGTCCACCTCCTCTTGTGTGAGCGTCCCCGACCGCAGGCCTTCTGCGATAAACGGCGGCTCGCGGTCAAGCGTCCAGGTGCGCTCGGCGGCATCGAACGTCACATAGCTCTCGAGCTCTACGCCACCCGATGCGGCGCGTCGCACCCCCGAATACGAGGAGACGAAACGCCTGCCATCGGCGTGGCGCTCGGACATCACGATGCCGTCGAGCGCCATGGCAATCTGCTCCTCGATGAGCTCGCTCGGCAGATCGATGCCATAACGCGCAAGCAACGTCAGACGCACCACGGTCTCCTGTTCTGAACCCGCATGAAGTGTGGTGAGCGACCCGTCGTGGCCCGTGTTCATGGCCTGCAACATGTCGCAGCACTCGGCACCGCGCACCTCGCCCACCACGATGCGGTCGGGGCGCATGCGTAGGGCATTAGTTACCAGGTCGCGGATCGTCACCGCGCCCTCACCCTCAATTGAAGCCTCGCGCGCCTCTAGGCGCACCACGTGCGGATGATGCGCAAACTTGAGCTCGGCAGAGTCCTCGATCGTCACGATGCGCTCACCGGTGGAAATCTCACATGACAACGCGTTGAGCAGGGTGGTCTTACCAGATCCCGTGCCTCCCGCAACCGCCAGGTCCTGTCGCAGCGACACCGCACACGACAGCAGCTGCGCATACCAAAGCGGCAGCGATCCCAACCCCACGAGCTCGTCCAGCGAGCAGATACGGTCCGAGAACTTTCGGATGGTGAGAATCGGTCCGTCAATCGCCACAGGCGGAATCACCGCGTTGACGCGATAGCCCGTTTTGAGGCGAGCGTTAACGATGGGACTGCGCTCATCGATGCGCCTGCCCAGCGGCGAGATAATGCGGTCGATAAGCACGCGAATCTGTTCATCGTCCTCAAACGCATGCTCGATGGGGTACAAGACGCCGCCGCGTTCAAAGAAAGCCGAGCGGCAGCCGTTGATCATGATCTCGGTAACGGTGTCGTCCTCGATGAGCGGCTGCAACGGCCCCAAGCCCACCACGTCATCCAAAATCTCGTCGATGATGGTCTCGCGCTCGGGCGTCGCGAGATCGGTCGGCTCCTCAACATTGAGCGCCGCCTCCACCGCAGGACGCAATTCCGAGCGGGCAAGTGCCGGGTCGATATAGGCGCTGATACGCGCCACTTCGTCGTAACCCATGCGGTCCATCACGGCGCGCTTGGTGCGTCGTTTCACGGCGCGGCGACGCCCCGCATCTACAGGCGCTGCCGCCGCCGCAGCGCCGGCAGCCTTAATCCTCGTTTGCAGGCTCATCGCTGATCACCCTCGCGCGACCAGGGAAGGCGGATACGCGGGCGTTCGGTGCGCGTTGCACGGTCGGCGACCATATCGCTCCAAGGGCCGACGGCGCATCCCAGTTCCACGAGCATCTCGCGCGTGGCCTCGCGCACGCTAGTCGCAAAAGCGCTGGTCTGCCCCACTGCCTCGTCAGCGCGCCCAAACGCCATGAGCGCGGCGAGATCCTGCCCGCCATCGGCGATACGAATCTTGGAGCTCAACGCACAGGCAATCTCAAAGCGCATGGCGACGTCCTCGTCTGCCCCGCGCGCACCGAACCGGTTGAACACGGCGCTCATGCGCGTGCGCGGCACACCTACTCGACCTGCCAGTTCAATGACGCGCGATGCCGATGCCGCGGACGACACCGCCGCATCGCCAACGACCAGGCAACGGTCGCTCGCCGCCACCGCAGCCGCCACGGCGTCGCCCCAAAAGACCGAGGTATCGATAAAGACCACGTCGGATTCGCGACGCAGGACATCAAGCAGTAGCTCCACCGGACGTGCCATGAGCTCGGCTTGCTCGGGCGCCGCGACGGGACCCCAGAGCGTAACGCCCGGCGCCACGCGCATCGAAGCGGCTACGATATCCGGCTCGGTGAGCGTGCCCGCCGCCGACGGCTCGATAAGTGCCGCCATATCGCGCGGAGCATCGACGCCTAACAAGTCGTAAAGGTTTCCAAACATCAGGTCCAGGTCGAGCACGGCGGCACGCAAGCCCAACAGCGACGATGTGTGTGCCATGGTGGCAACGATCGTCGACTTGCCGCAACCGCCCGAACCCGAAATAGCGCAGATGACTGGAGCTCGATGCGGCGGAGCGGTAGCGTCTGCCAGCGGCATCGGAGGCGGCGGGGCGGGCGTCGGTGACAGCGTCCCCGTCTCCCCCGCCGCAACCACGTGCTGCGTCCAAGCCGGCATGGCTGCTTGTTCGGTCTGCGAGGCAGGCTCGTTCTGCGCAATCTGCTCATGCTGCATCAGCGACAACTCGCCGCACCCGGCAAGGCCCTCAACTTCGTCGAGTTCATCCGCCAGATTCACGCCGTGCACGTATCCCATATCTACTGCCGGGGAGTCGCCAGCATGCTGCGCCGGCCCTCCAGCGTCATCGTATACAAGGGGGTTCCGGGGGCGCCGACCATGCTCGGCTTCCGCTTTTCCATAATCATCAACACGCGGGCCTCTTGTAGCGCGAGGCGCCCCGGGTTCCCTATCAACAAAAGCATCGGGCTCAATCGTCATGCGCCGATCGGAATCAACCGCTCCCTCGCCCGCGCGCCCGTTGCCGCATATACTGTGTGCAGCGATGACCTCGGTCGCCCCCGCGCGAAACAGCCCCTCGATATCCGACGGATCGAGCGCTTCTATCAACACGACCACGCGACTCACGCGGCCTTCGGCCGTCAGGCGCGCAACAGTCTTGCGCACATCTTCGGTATCAAACAGAGACGCCGCGATGATGGCAGCCCCGCGGCGTGACGGAAACGCCCGCGCCATGGAAACCAGCCCGTCCAGGTCACCCACGCGAAGCACCTGTGCACCCACATCACGGCCCTCGACTTCCCGCTGCAACAGTCCGTAATCGCCGCACGCGCAGCACGCAAGCCAGATCGCCTTCATCACTCGTCGCCTCCGCTCTTTTTGCCGCGCGCCGTGGCGGGAATCGTCAAGCTGACCGTTCCCTTGCCCGAGGCTCCCAGCAGTTCCTTGACGTCTTCGGGGTCAGCCGCCAGCGTCACCCATTCGATCTTGCCCTCGCGCGTGGCACCGGAATCCTCACTGGTATCAATCACGTACGCGCCGCACAGCCGATCGGTTACGCCGTCTTTTTGCACATACACATCCACGTAGCTGCCCACGCCCGTAGCACCGCCGACCGAGTGCTCGGCATCGACCGCCACCGAAACGGCGACCTTGCCCTTAGGCACCTCGAGCTTGCGGCTCTCGGCCTTGGTGTAGACATTGCAGATCACGGCGTTTTTGGGAATACGCGAAGTCGTCACGTCGCCGCGCACCTGGCGCAGCTCGGTCGCCGCGTCACGCGGCAGCAGGCTCGTCAGCCATTCCTGGGTTATGACATTGGTCTCATCGAGGGTCTCGCCCACATCGATATCGCGCGCCGCGACGCAAACCTCGACGCGATCGCCACCGTACTTGGCCAAGGTCTCAGCCTGGACCTGTTCGGCTTGCGAGCGGATCGACGAGCCGTAAACCATGCAGAGCAGAGCAGCGAGCACGCCCGCGACCAGACTGATGGCGATGCGCTTGCTCTTGTTCACGGCCGCTCCTCTCATGGCAGTGCCGGGCGAATGCCCGTACCACCATTGTCTGGGCGGTCAGAGCGCAAAGCGGCGCAATCGCGATCTTGGTTTTCGATGTCAAACCAATCGCTGACCAAAAGCTGACCAGCCCGTCAAGCTCGTGGCAAGGTTTTGGTCGGCACGTCAGCAAACTGCATGTTTCGAGGCTTTTCCGCAGCAAAATAGCCGTCTCCCGAACAGTTGGGAGACGGCTGTCATAGGAAAAATCAATTACAGATGGACATCGGGATCGAGCATTTGAGCGCTCACGCGCATGGATGACGCCAAGTTTTGGAACGTTTCCAGACGCAGGCTGTCGATCTGCCCGGCGTCCTCGGCCTCGCGAACGGCGCAACCTGGCTCATGGGTATGCGTGCAATCGCCAAACCGGCACGCGCGCGATGCCTCGACAATCTCGGGGAAGGCGCGGGCCAGACCCCGCTCGTGACCCACGAGCGGCAAACTGCGCAGACCCGGGGCATCGGCGATCACGCCGGCGTCGCCCGGCAGCGCCACCATCACGCGCGCGACGGTAGTGTGACGGCCCTGGTCGTCGCGTTCGCGCACACCGCCGGTCGCCAACGTATCGTGGCCCAGCAGTGCATTGAGCAGCGTCGACTTGCCGGCACCCGACTCGCCCAGAATCATGGCGCAGCTCCCGACAGGCACGCAGGCACGGACCTCGTCCAGGCCGCGGCCCTCGGCAGAGGACGTCACGATCACGTGCACGTCCGGACCCACCAGGCGGCGCACGCGGTCCAGATCGCGCTCGAGCTCCTCGGCATCGCAGCGGTCAGCTTTGGTGAGTACCACCACCGGTTCGGCATCGCAGTCGAGCGCCAACACCAGCGAGCGCGCCACGCGGTCGAGCAGCACCTCGCCGGCACCGAGCGCCTGCACGATTAGCACGCTATCCACGTTGGAGCAGAGCACCTGGCGCTCTCCGCGGGCACGGCCGCGCCAACGCTCAAAGCTCGTACGGCGCGGCAGCACGCACTCAATCACGCCCATATCGTGCCCGGGAGCGCGGCGCACCGCCACACGATCGCCCACGGCAGGCAGCAGGACCTCGTCCTCACCGCGCGACTTGGCAAACCCCACGGCATGCTCGGCGCGGAAGGTATCGTCGGCAGTCGCCACCAGCGGAAACCCGCGATCCAAGCGCACCACGGCGCCAAGCTGCATCTGCTCGGGCCCCTCGGCATGTGCGCAGAAATCATCAAAGGCAGTCTGCTGAGCTTCATCGACCGGCAGGTCATCAAACGCCGGAACGTCCTGCAGCGCGTCGAGTCCCGGCACGCTTGCCAGCAGCTCCTCAGCAGATGCGGGAGCCTCGGTCGCGAGTTTCCGACGACGATCGCGCTTAGCCCGCGCCCCCGTCGTCTTTTTCTTCGCTTTAGCCTTAGCCTTGCCCACAAGCGCCTCCCAGCACCATAAATCACAACTGAGCAGGTATTTTAAATCAAAAAGAGCTGGCCGGGCAAAGCCCTAAATCAAAAGAGCCGGTCGAGCAAATGCTCGACCGGCTCACAAACTTTCTCTCAGCCTTTTTCATCCGCGCGAGAGAAGCCAGCAACGTTACCGCAGGGCCCGCCTGCCGGGAGGGGTTTCCTAAGGGCACATCCCGCAGCGCGAAGCGCGAGGACCAGCGAAGAAGAAAACACGCAGGGACGGGCCCGGACAGGTTAACTTACTCCTTCTCGACCGCGCGCATGATCGCCTTGTAGATCTCCATCAGCGGGATGATCAGGAAGGCCAGGCCCAGGGCAGCGACAACGCCCTTGAGCTCAAGCGTCACGGGGCCAAAGAACATCTCGGCAAGCGTCGGCTGCACGGTTACGATCACCGTCAGCACCAGCGCCAGCGCGGCGGAAGCCCACAGCCACTTGTTCTGCTTCTTCATGGTGAACAGCGACGCACGACGGCTGCGCATATTGAAGCAGTGGAAAATCTCGACCATGTTGAGCGTGATGAACGCCATCATCACGCCTTCCTCGTCGGCATTGCCGGCGATCATATCGGCGATGTGGATGTAGCCCATGTCAAAGTACACGCCCACAAAGAAGCTCGCCAGCACCAGCACGGTGATGATTAGGCCCTGGACCACACAGTCCAGGCCCATATTGCCGGCAAAGACGCCGTCCTTGGCGTTGCGCGGCTTGTGCTTCATGATGTCGCCCTCGGCATCCTCCATGCCCAACGCGAGCGCGGGGAAGCAGTCGGTAACTAGGTTCACCCACAGCAGCTGCACCGGCTGGAAGATGGTAAAGCCGATGAGCGTGGCGATAAACACCGAGAACACCTCGGCAAGGTTGGCCGAAAGCAGGAACTGGATGACCTTGCGGATGTTGTCGTAGATGCGACGGCCCTCTTCGCAGGCGCCGATGATGGTGGCGAAGTTGTCGTCGGCGAGCACCATGTCGGCGACGTTCTTGGTGACATCGGTACCGGTGATGCCCATGCCCACGCCGATGTCGGCGCGCTTGATGGACGGAGCGTCGTTGACGCCGTCGCCCGTCATGGCCACGATCTGGTCGCGCGACTTCCAAGCCTCGACGATGCGGGTCTTGTGCTCGGGCTGGACGCGGGCGTACACGCCGTAATCCTCGATGTGCGCGTCGAGCTCCTCGTCGCTCATACGATCGAGGTCGGCACCGGTGATGGCCTGGCTGCGATCGGCGACGATGCCCAGCTGCTTGGCGATGGCCACGGCGGTGTCGATGTGGTCGCCCGTGATCATGACGGTGCGGATACCGGCGTCGTGCGCCTCGCGGATGGCGTCGGCGACCTCGGGGCGGACCGGGTCAATCATGCCGGACAGGCCGCAAAAGACCAGGTCGTGCTCGAGCGCGGCGGGGCTGCAGTCGGCCGGGACCTCGGTGTAGGTGCGGCTTGCCAGCGCCAGCACGCGCAGGGCTTCGTCGGCCATGGCCTTGTTGGCGGCCACGAGCTCGGCACGACGCTCCTCGGTCAGTGGAACGACCTTGTCGCCGTCGTAGATATGGGTGCACAGGCCGATCACCACATCGGGCGCGCCCTTGGTGTACTGCTCATACTCGCCGTCCAGGGTCTCGACGACCACGGACATCATCTTGCGGCCCGAGTCAAACGGGGCCTCACCCACACGCGGATGCTCGGCGGTCAGGCCGGTGAGCCCCGCCTTGCCGGCGTCGTTGACGAGCGCGCACTCAGTCGGCTCACCCACGGCCTCGCCCAGCTCCTCATCCCACTGGGCGTCGGAGCACAGAGCCATACCGGCCAGGAACTTCTCCTCAGGCGCGGCGAGCTCGTGCTTGACGACGGTCATCTTGTTTTGGGTAAGGGTGCCGGTCTTGTCGGAGCAGATGGTCTGCGTGCAGCCAAGGGTCTCGACGGCAGAGAGCTTGCGGATAATCGCCTGGCGCTTGGCCATCTTGGTCACGCCAAGCGACAGCACGATGGTCACGACGGCGACCAGACCCTCGGGGATGGCAGCGACGGCGAGCGAGACGGCGACCATAAAGGTGTCGAGCAAGGCAGTCGGATCGGTAAGGACGTTGCCCACGCCGTGGCGGAGGATGTCAACGCCAAAGATCACGACGCAGATGATAATCACCATGATGGTGAGGATGCGGCTGAGCTCGGCAAGCTTCACCTGCAGCGGCGTGAGCTCTTCCTTGGCCTCGGCCAGGGCGCCGGCGATCTTACCCATCTCGGTGTTCATGCCGGTGCCGACCACGACGGCGCGGCCGCGGCCGTATACCACGGTGGAACCCATGTAGCACATGTTCTTGCGGTCGCCGAGCGGCACGTCATCGGTGCCCGCGGCGAGCTCGATCACGTTGGCGTGCTTCTCTACGGGCACGGACTCGCCGGTGAGTGCGGCCTCTTCGATCTTCATCGTGGCGCTCTCGAGCACACGGCAGTCGGCCGGGACGGAGTCGCCCGCCTCGAGCATGATAACGTCGCCGGGCACGAGCTCAGCGCTCGGCAGGTGCACGAGCTTGCCGTCGCGCAACACCTTGGACTGCGCCGCGCTCATCTCCTGCAGGGCCTCGAGGGCCTCCTCGCTCTTGGCTTCTTGGACCACGCCCAGCACCGAGTTGACGATAACGACGAACATGATGATGAAGACATCGGCAAAGTCGGGCTCGCCCTTGACCATGCCCGTGAGTGCGCTGATGACGGCGGCAACGATCAGCATGATGACCATGGGGTCGGCCATCTGCTCAAAGAAGCGCTTCCACAACGGTGTCTTCTCGGCTTCCTCGAGCTTGTTAGGGCCTGTCTTGGCGAGGCGCGACGACGCCTCGCCGGTGCTCAGGCCGAGGTTCTCATCGACACCCTGGTCGCTGAGCACCTCCGCCGCGGCGGACAGGTATTCCTTTTGCATATAGAGTCCCCTCCTGGGATTCGGGCCACTCAGCAGATTGATGCCCGATCGTAATTCCCAGGAGAAGGGCAAGGGCTCATCAAGGCTGCCGTGCTGAGCGGCAGTTGATAGTGGAGCTATGGTACCCCAAAGCGCCGCGTCTAGCCAAAACATTCCATTTGGAAATACAGTCCGTGCGCAACGGTGCAGACCGTGTGATGCTCAATGTTGGTAAAACGTTTTTTCTACGGCTCATCGCCTAACTGAAATATCTCCCAGATAGCAGCGGTAAGACCGCTTGGTAAAAGTTT
The DNA here is from genome assembly GCA_934654515.1 of uncultured Collinsella sp. Lineage (GTDB taxonomy): Bacteria > Actinomycetota > Coriobacteriia > Coriobacteriales > Coriobacteriaceae > Collinsella. The sequence continues at coordinate 15,326 of CAKUGA010000027.1, forward strand.
TTCTTTAGCCTTTTTGGAGTAAAAAATGAACTTCTCAATCGGCGTACGGTCGATTTTTAGGGGTATTCGGTCAGCAATTCGTTATAATCTTCTCGGTTTTATTTCTTATGGTTTATCTATCAGCGCAAGACGATGTCAGATGGAGGTCTGAATGTACAAGCGCACCAAGATTGTATGCACCATGGGTCCCGCCTGCGATAGCGACGAGACCATCCGCGAGATGATCAAGGCGGGCATGAACGTCGCCCGTTTTAACTTCTCGCACGGATCCTACGACGAGCACCACGGTCGCATCGAGCGCGTCCGTCGTATTTCCAAGGAGCTCGGTCTGCCCGTCGGCATCCTGCTCGACACCAAGGGCCCCGAGGTCCGCACCGGCCTTCTGGTCGATGGCAAGAAGGTTGCCGTCAAGACCGGCGATAAGATCGTCGTCACTGCTCAGCCCACGTCCGAGGATTTCCACGGCACCGCTGAGCACATCTCCCTCGACTACCTGGCTCTGCCCTCCGAGGTCGAGAAGGGCTCCCTTATCCTGATCGATGACGGTCTGGTTGCCCTCGAGGTCGAGTCCGTCAGCGGCCAGGACATGACCTGCGTCGTTAAGAACGACGGCCTGATCGGCGAGCGCAAGGGCGTCAACATGCCCAACGTCAACATCTCGCTGCCCGCCATCACCGAGCGCGATCGTCAGGACATCCTCTTTGGCCTGACCGAGAACATCGACTACATCGCCGCTTCCTTCATCCGTGACGGCGAGTCCGTCCGCGGCATCCGCGAGCTTTGCCGCGAGAACGGTGGCGAGCACGTGACGATCTTCCCGAAGATCGAGTGCGCCCTGGGCGTCGAGAACTTCGACGAGATCCTCGAGGCTTCCGACGGCATCATGGTCGCCCGTGGCGACCTGGGCATCGAGATCAAGCCCGAACTCGTTCCCCATATCCAGAAGGAGATCATCGCCAAGTGCAACGCGGCCTACAAGCCCGTTATCACTGCTACGCAGATGCTCGACTCCATGCAGCAGAACCCGCGCCCGACGCGCGCCGAGGTTGCCGACGTCGCTAACGCCATCTACGACGGCACCGACGCCGTTATGCTCTCTGGCGAGTCCGCTGCCGGTAAGTACCCGGTCGAGGCCGTCAAGATGCAGGCCAGCATTGCTCTCGAGACCGAGAAGTATCTCCCGGCCCACGCTCCGCTCGAGGTTCCGGCCGATGCTCACGGCACCCGCGTCGTCAACAACGTTGTGGGTATGTCCGCTGTAAACATGGCCACCACCGTTGGCGCCAAGTGCATCACCGTGCCGACGACCACCGGTCGTACCGCTCGCCTGATCTCGCA
>CAKUGA010000028.1 GCA_934654515.1 uncultured Collinsella sp.
ACTACCCTTTGGCGACGGCTCACCGAGCGCTTGCGTTTGCGAAAAAGTAGTCAAAAAAGCCCCGTCCCAAAAAGACTACCCTGATTCGTCTGAAAGGAACCAGCTATGTGTGATTGCATCTTCTGCAAAATCGCCAACCACGAGATCCCCTCGACCGTTGTCTATGAGGACGACCAGGTCATCGCATTCGATGACCTTAACCCCCAGGCGCCGGTCCACACGCTCGTGATTCCCAAGAAGCACTACAGCGATATCGCCGACAACGTACCGGCCGAGACCATGGGCGCCATGGCTCACGCCATCCAGGAGGTCGCCAAGGCCAAGGGCCTGGAGGACGGTTTCCGTATTATCTCCAACAAGGGCGTCAACGCCGGCCAGACCGTTATGCACTTCCACATGCACGTCCTCGGCGGCAAGAACCTGGGCGAGAACCTCATCTGAGGGCGCGCAGCCCGTCGCCTTGGCTGCCTTTGGAGTAATCTATGCAGCTTTCTCAACTCGAATACCTTCAAGCGGTAGTGAGCTATGGCGGCGTGCGCAAGGCTGCTCGCGCCGTCCATGTGAGTCCACAGGCCGTTTCGTCGGCAATTAAGAAGTTGGAATCTGAGTATCAGATTGTTTTGCTCGACCGATCGACGGGGGAGGCTGTTTTGTCTCCGGCGGGCAGAGAATTTGCGCGTCGTGCACGCGTGATCCTGGCGCAAGTCGACGATCTCAAAAAGTACGCTCAATCGAGGGACGATGGCGTTTCGCCCGACGGCCACTTTCGTCTTTACGCCCCCTGCCTTCATGGACGGGGGCACCTTTTTGCCGAAAACTGGTATGACTCGTTTGAACGCTTGCATCCTCAGATCCACCTCGATGTGTGGCATCAGCCAACGGCTACATGCTTTGAGTCGCTCATGCTTGGCATTTCGGATGCAGCCATCTCATTTGAAGAGCCCCGGGACAGCGCCCTTTCTTCGAAATGCTTGGGCGAAAAGGAGCTCAAGGTTCTTTCGTGTCCAGCGGGTCATCAATCTGTGGGTGCCATGACCGTTCATGAGTTACTGGGCGGCAGGCTCGCTGTTCCCATTAATTTGTCACCCTGTCTCAATGCGATTAACCAATGCCCTGAAGCCCAACTCGTTAATTTCCGTTTCCGTGATGTCGAATACGGAAGCAGGGCTCAGGCTGAGTTTCTTCAAGCCGGGGGATTGATACTGAGCTTGTCAGGCTCTTCTCTCGCATCGGATGGATCAGAAGTGAGCGAGTGTTCCATTGAAGGATCGCGTGACGTAACTCTGCCTATCTACTTTTGCTATCGGCAAAATGCGTGGACTGATCGACACCAGACAGTTTTCCTTCACCTATTGCGCCATCTCGCTTCGTGAGACTATTTGGCATCGTGGCATCAAGTGAATATTGACGCTTTGCAACGCATGGTTGACGGCTTCGCCCTCATACTTTTCAACGATTTTGCTTTGGATTATTGGCTCTTGGAGGGCGGAGCATGAAAAACCATACGGTTTTGCTTTATATGACGTTCGTTTTCCTGTCGAACTTCAGCACTATTCTGTATTTTCTGACGGTTTACCTTGAGTTTGTCGGCTTCTCGATGGTGGCGATATCCAGCATGATGATTGCCTACCAAGTGAGCAAGTTCATTCTGGAGGTTCCTACTGGCTATATTGCTGACAGGTTTGGGCGAAAGGCGAGCGGCCTTGTTGGCATCGTGGGAATGCTTGGGTACTACGCTGCTCTGCTCCTCGTCCGGTCTCCTTTGCTTTTAATCGGCGCGTTTGCTCTCAAAGGTTTTGCCGTTGCATGCGTGAGCGGATCCATCGAAGCGATTTACATCGATAGCGTTTCTCAGGACCAGCTCGTGGGACTTAATGTCGTTGAGCGATTTGTCTTCTATGCGTCTTATGCCCTCTCCGCTTGTGTGGGCGGTTTCATTTCGTCCGCTGACGCGTATCTCATTGGGCTTTCGGTCGATATCATTGCAATGGTGCTGACATTGGTTGTCGTTGTCTGCATTCCTGAGATACGAAGAGGGGGCACTGCGGCGACACCTGAGCGTGGAATTAGCCCGCAGATGATCGGTGCCGCTATTGCGGGTGATAGCATTCTTCGCTCAGCGTTCATCATGGACTGTTCTCAGGCATTTGCTTTCGTCGCTCTGGAAGGCTTTTTCTCACTGCTGCTTGCGGGTCGCGGAATGAATGCCGTCGCTTCGGGTGTGACCATTGCGGTCCAGCTCTTTGCCTCCGCCTCCATAGGGTTTATTGTGCCTAGTGTGATTACTCGTGTCGACAAGGGCCATTTTGCGCGCATTTGCGGCATAGCGCGTCTTTGCCTAACCGCTTTGTTTTTGATCCCCCTTACTCCAGCCTATTTATTGCCTGTGTTTTATGTGCTGCAGACGGTTGCTTACGCGTTGTTTGCCCCAATCAAATACTCAGTTTTTCAAAATGCTGCCGATTCATCGATGCGCTGTTCACTGATTTCGGTTCAAAGCCAGATGGTGGCGGTGGGCGCCGTTCTTTTCTATCTGCTCAATGCTGTGTTGAGTAGCGTTGTGGGTATTCGGGTTGTGCTGCTTGTTGCGCTTGGGATTTCTTCTCTGGCGTATGTCCCCGCGCTATTTCGCCTTACAAGTCAAAGGTCATGAGCAACCAGGCATCGATAACTTATATATCAACGCAATAAACCCGAGCGCGAGGGCGTTTGGGTTTATTATTGAAGCGTATGTAACCTGGCGGCGCCACACCGCCTGTTAGTAGGGAGACACATGAACGTTCTGGTCGTCAACGCAGGATCTTCGACCCTTAAGTATCAGGTCATCGATACCAAGTCCCACAAGGTGTCCGCAAAAGGCTCCTGCGAGCGCGTCTGCTTTACCGGCGGTACCTTCACCCACGCTGCCAACGGCTCCAAGAAGGTGACCGAGAATATCGAGTTCCCCGACCACAAGGTCGCCATCGAGGTCGTCCTGAAGGACCTCGAGGCCAACGGCGTCAAGATCGAGGGCATCGGCCACCGCATCGTTCAGGGCGGTTGGTACTTTGGCGATTCCTCCCTCGTCGACGAGGACGTTCTTGCCAAGATCCGCGAGGTCGCCCCGCTCGCCCCGCTGCACAACAACCCCGAGGCCAACGTTATCGAGTTCTGCCTGGAGCAGTATCCCGACCTGCCCAACGTCACGGTCTACGACACCGCTTTCCACTTCAACATGCCCGAGGTCGCCAAGACCTACGCCCTGCCCAAGGACGTCTGCGACAAACTGCACATCCGTAAGTACGGCGCCCACGGCACCAGCTACCGCTACATCTCCAAGAAGGTTGCCGAGATGACCAACGGCGAGGCCCGCAAGGTCGTCGTGTGCCACATCGGCTCTGGCGCTTCCCTGTGCGCTATCGAGGACGGCAAGTGCATGGACACCACCATGGGCCTTACCCCGCTCGACGGCGTCATGATGGGCACCCGCTGCGGTTCCATCGACCCGGCTACCGTGTGCTACCTGCAGCGCGAGGGTGGCTACACCTTCGACGAGGTTGACGAGATGATGAACAAGAAGTCCGGCCTCATGGCTGTGACCGGCGGCAAGACCAACGACTGCCGCAACGTCGAGGAGCTCGCCGCTGCTGGCGATCCCGAGGCTCAGCTCGCCTTCGATATGTTTGTCTACAAGATTGCCGCCAAGGCCGCCGAGATGGCAACCTCCATGTGCGGCATGGACACGCTCGTCTTCACCGCCGGCATCGGCGAGCACGCTCCGGCTGTTCGCGCCGGCGTGGCCGACCGTCTGGCCTTTATGGGCGTCAAGATGGATCACGCCCGCAACGCCCTGCGTGGCGACGGCGCTTGGTGCCTGTCCGCCAAGGATTCCAAGGTCAAGATCTTCGTCATCCCCACGGACGAGGAGTTCATGATCGCTTCCGACGTCGAACGCATCGTCAACGGCAAGTAATTGATGCAAGGGGAGGGGACTGGATGGCCTTGTGCCGTTCAGCCCCCTTTTATGCGCTTTGGGCGAAGAGTTTAATAGATATTTATTGAATTCTGATAACTTCTTATTAAGGATACGGCCGCCTTATGGGTTTGCCGACCGTACTGTAATCACGAAGGAGTCTCATGAACGTACTTGTTGTCAACGCCGGCAGCTCGAGCCTTAAATATCAGCTTTTGGACACCGATACCCGCGAGGTTTTCGCCAAGGGCAACTGCGAGCGTATCGGCTCGGAGATGGGCATCTTTGGCCACTCCGAGAACGGTGGCGCCAAGCAGACCGAGGAGATTCCCTTCCCCGACCATCGCTCTGCCATTGCGCGCGTGCTCGAGGAGCTCGAGAAGACCGACTTTACGATCGACGGCATCGGCCACCGTATCGTTCAGGGCGGCTGGTACTTCGATGATTCCGCGGTCGTCGACGATGAGGTCATGGCCAAGATCCTTGAGGTGGCGCCGCTTGCCCCGCTGCACAACTACGGCGAGGCCGCAGCAATTGAGTATTGCCGCGAGAAGTATCCGGAGCTGCCCAACGTGGCTGTTTTCGATACGTCGTTCCACATGACCATGCCCGAGGTCGCCTACACCTATGCGCTGCCCAAGGACGTATGCGACAAGTACCACGTGCGCAAGTACGGCGCCCACGGCACGAGCCACCGTTACGAGTGGATGATGGCCAAGGAGATTTTGGGCACGCGCTGCCACCGTCTGCTTTCGTGTCATCTGGGCAACGGCGCTTCGCTCGCCGCTATCGAAGACGGTGTGTGCCGCGATACCACGATGGGCCTCACGCCGCTCGACGGCCTGATGATGGGCACCCGTTGCGGTTCCATCGACCCGGCCACCGTGTGCTACCTGCAGCGCGAGGGCGGCTACAGCTACCAGGAAGTCGACGACATGATGAACAAGCAGTCCGGTCTGCTTGCCATCTCGGGCATTTCCAACGACGCCCGCGACATCCGCACGCGCGCCTCCGAGGGCGACGAGCGCTGCCTGCTCGCCTTCGATATGTTCGCCTACAAGGCCATGCAGCAGGCAGGTTCCATGATTGCCTCCATGGCGGGCGTGGACACCATTACCTTTACCGCCGGCATCGGCGAGAACGATTGGTCGATCCGTAAGGCCTTCTGCGACTGCTTTGAGTGGCTGGGCGTGCGCATCGACAACAACAAGAACCGCGAGGCCGTGGGCAACGGCCCGCAGGTCATCAGCGCCGCCGGTTCCGCCGTCACGGTCATGGTCATCCCCACCGACGAGGAATACATGATCGCCCACGACGTCGAGCGCCTGACCGCGAATAACTAGTGCGTTCGCTTGCGATTGAACGAAAGGCCTCCTGAGCAGCAGCTCAGGAGGCCTTTTTGCTAGCAGGCGGAAATTCCAGTCCCAAAGTGATCATCATCAGTAACGCCTGCGCTCCCAGCAACGACACCCATCCATTCAGATTCTCAGCTCCAGCTCGTAGCCAAGCCGCCGTCCACCCCAGATCCCCTGAATGCCACGTGACGGTAGAAGGCCGTACGGGCTAACCCCTGAAAACATTCCGCACCAGAAACGCCCCCGTTCGTAGCTCCGAAGGAGCAGAACGGGGGCGTTTCATTGGTCGAGGACGTTTTCAGGGGTTACCCTGTGCGGTCTTCGGGCGAGTATGTACGCTACTCAGCCATCTGAGCTTGGACGGCGGTGATGGCCACGACACCCACGATGTCGTCGGCAGAGCAGCCGCGCGAAAGGTCATTGACCGGCTTGGCGATGCCCTGCAGGATGGGGCCGTAGGCGTCGGCGCCGGCGAAGCGCTGGACCAACTTGTAGCCGATGTTACCGGCCTCGAGGTCGGGGAACACGAGCACGTTGGCCTTGCCGGCGACAGAGGAGCCGGGAGCCTTGAGCTGGGCGACGGTGGGGACGATAGCGGCATCGAGCTGCAGGTCGCCATCGATGGCGAGCTCGGGAGCCTTCTCCTTGCAGAACTTCACGGCCTCCTGGACCTTCTTGGCGACCTCGCCGCCGGCGGAGCCCATGGTGGAGTAGGAGAGCATGGCCACGTGCGGCTCAACGTTGCCCATGAAGGTGGACCAGGAGTGGGCCGAGGCGATGGCGATCTCGGAGAGTTCGTCAGAGGACGGGTTGATGTTGAGGCCGCAGTCGGCGAAGATCAGCGTGCCGTCGGTGCCAAACTGCGGGGTGTCGGTGCACATCACGAAGAAGGCCGAGACCAGCTTGGTGCCCGGGGCGGTCTTGAGGATCTGCAGCGCGGGGCGCAGAGTGTCGGCGGTGGAGTGGCAGGCGCCGGAGACCAGACCGTCGGCATCGCCCATCTTGACCATCATGGTGCCAAAGTAGGTGGCATCCATCACCTGGGCGCGAGCCTGCTCGATGGTGACGCCCTTCTTAGCGCGGAGCTCGGCAAACTTCTGCGCGTACTCCTCGTGCTTCTCGGCGTTGCGCGGGTCGATGACGGTGGCGCCGGGAACGTTGATGTCATCAGGATTGCCCAGGATGACGATGTTGGCCAGGCCCTCTTCGATGATCTTGTTCGCCGCGACGATGGTGCGCGGGTCCTCGCCCTCGGGCAGGACGATGGTCTTAAGGTCGGCCTTGGCGGCAGACTTCATACGGTTTAGGAAATCGCTCATGTTACTCCTTACAAGCGTTTCGCTAAGCTCCAGGCACCCGGCTGTTCACGAATAAACCCGCTGCTAGCGGGTTTACCTTTCAATTATGTTCGCCGCGGTGCTTGAGCTTTCCTTGTGTGGCAAGCTCATTATAGGACGCATTAGCGCTATAATCGCTCTGATAAATATGTCTCGACGTATGTTCGAGAAAAAGCCCAGTTAAAAAGCGTGTGGCTTTTGACAAGGAGTATCGATGCAGATTACCTCAGGCCTGCCTGAAGGCTTTAATGCCGGTGCGTACGACATGATCGTTGTCGGTGCCGGGTACGCTGGTGCCGTTTGTGCCCGCCGTCTTGCCGAGACTATCGGCTATCGCGTTGCCGTTCTGGAGCGTCGTAGCCACATTGCGGGCAATGCCTACGACTGCGCTGACGAGGCTGGAATCCTGATCCACGAGTACGGTCCGCACATTTATCACACCTTTAACGAGCGCGTGCACAATTTCCTGTCGCGCTTTACCAAGTGGACGGACTATCAGCACAAGGTGCTTGCCAACATCAACGGCACCCTTATGCCCGTGCCCTTCAACCATGCGAGCCTCAAGCTTGCTTTTGGCGATGAGCGCGGCGAGGAGCTGTATCAGAAGCTCGTGGAGACCTTTGGCAAGGATGTCAAGGTGCCCATTATGGAGCTGCGTAAGAAGAACGACCCCGACTTGGCCGAGGTCGCCGATTACGTCTACGAGAACGTCTTTTTGCATTACACCATGAAGCAGTGGGGTCAGACGCCCGACCAGATCGACCCGTCGATCACCGGCCGCGTTCCCGTTTTTGTGGGCGATGACGATCGCTACTTCCCGCAGGCCCCCTTCCAGGGTATGCCGCAGGATGGCTACACGGCGCTGTTTGAGCACATGCTCGACCACGACCTGATTGATGTGTTCTGCGACGTGGATGCACGCGATCTCTTCGAGATCGACGAGACAACCGTCAAGGTCGACGGCAAGGTCTACGGCGGCGAGATTGTCTATACCGGTCCGCTCGATGAGCTGTTCAACCTCGACCTGGGCGCGCTGCCGTACCGCACGCTCGACATGAAGTTCGAGACGCTCGATATGGACCAGTTCCAGCCCGTGGGTACCGTCAACTACACCACGAGCGAGGATTACACGCGCATCACCGAGTTCAAGAACATGACCGGTCAGGTTTTGCCCGGCAAGACCACCATCATGAAGGAGTACTCCAAGGCCTATACGCCCGGCTCGGGCGAGACGCCGTATTACGCCATTCTTGAGCCCGAAAACCGCGAGCTCTATGAGCGCTATCTTGAGCGCGTCCAGAACCTGACAAACTTTCACCCGGTGGGTCGTCTGGCCGAGTATCGTTACTACGATATGGATGCCGTGACCAATTCCGCCCTCGATCTTTCGGATGAGATTATCGCCTGCCATGCATAAAGTCATAACATTCGGTATTCCCTCGTATAACGCCGCTAAGGACATGGACCATTGCATCACCTCCATTCTGGAGGGGAGCAATTACGCCACCGATATCGAGATTATCGTGGTGGACGACGGCTCCAAGGACGAGACGGCCGCCAAGGCCGACGAGTGGGAGGCCCGTTATCCCGGTATCATCCGCGCGGTACACCAGGAGAACGGCGGCCACGGTATCGCCGTCCTTTCGGGCCTGCGAGAGGCGCAGGGCACGTACTACAAGGTCGTAGACTCCGACGACTGGCTCGACGGCGCGGCCCTTTCGACCATGCTGTCGATCCTGCGTGGCTTCGAGGAGCGCGACCAGCGCGTCGACCTGTTTATCTCCAACTACGTGTACGAGAAGGTCTACGAGGGCACGCATACCGCTATTGGCTACAAGTTTGCCCTGCCGCGCAAGAAGATCTTTACGTGGGACAAGATTGGACATTTCCGCCTAGACCAGAATCTGCTCATGCATAGCCTGTGCTATCGCACGGATGTACTGCGTGAGTCCAACCTGCCCATGCCGCCACACACATTCTACGTGGATAACATCTACGCGTACGTGCCGCTGCCGCGTTGCAAGACCATGTATTATGCCGACATCGATCTCTACCGTTACTTCATTGGCCGCGAGGGCCAGAGTGTCAACGAGGCTACGATGGTCAAGCGTCTGGACCAGCAGTTCCGCGTTACGCGCATCATGATGGAGTCGTTCCATCTGTACGACGATGTTGAGTCTTCGCGCCTGCGCTCGTACATGATGGGCTACTTCACCATGATGATGGCGATCTGCTCGGTGCTCACCAAGCTTTCTGAGGAAGAATGCGCCGATAAGCGCCTGAAGACGCTGTGGAATGATCTGAAGGCTTACGACGAACGCATGTATCGTCGCGCACGTTATGGTGTGGTGGGCTTCTTTACCAATCTGCACGGACGGGCCGGAGACAAAACCACACTCGGCCTATACCGTCTTGCCTCAAAGATCTTCAAATTCAACTAGCTGTTGAGTAATCGTTGCTGATAGGTTGACTGGGCCCCTTGGCCTTTAGTTTGCTACTGCGAACAGTCCTGCTCGCACGGAAAGCACATTAAGTGCTTTCCGGCTCGTGCGGAACTTGTATCAAACTAAAGGACAAGGGGCCTCTGCTATAAGATTCGATTGTCAGACAGTTTGAATTTGAAGATCTTCGACGCGCGGTACACAGGGGCCTGGGCAGAAAAGAAGCTGGTTGGTAGTCGGCCGGAGGCGGGCGGGGATTACGTTTGTCGCGAGTTCCGCATGCAAAGAAGGCCACTTAATGTGGCCTTCGTCTTGCATAGGACTGTAGAGCAGCAAACGTAATGCCCGCCCGCCTCCGGCCGACGGACGATCTAGTTTACTTTGCGGCGCCGGGGATGCCGTGGGAGGTTTTGGCGGTTTTGGCTCCGTTTACGATGGCGGTCTGTAGGGCCCTTACGGCGAGCATGCCCAGCAGGTCGAGGGGTACGGCGGCGCTTGCCTGGGTGCCCAGTTTGCCGCTGGCGAGGGTGTAGATGGTGTCGCCGTCGTTGGTGGTGTGCGTGGGGCGGATGGCGTGTGCGTAGGCGTCTGCGGCCATCTGGGAGACCTTGGTGGCCTGGGCCTTGGTGAGCTCCATGTTGGTGACGATGCAGCTGATGGTGGTGTTGGTGCGGTCGAGCGGCATCTGCATGGAGCCGGCGGCGGCAAAGGCCGCGAGCTCCATGTCGACGATCTGGTCGCTATCGGCTGCGGCTCGCATGCCGGCGACCCACTTGCCGGTGAGGGGGTCAACGACGTTGCCGCAGGCGTTGACCGAGACCACAGCACCCACCTTGACGGGGCCGAGTGCCACGGCGGCGGCTCCAAGGCCGGCCTTCATGCAGGTGGCAGGTCCCATGAGCTTACCTACGGTGGCGCCTGTGCCGGCGCCCACGTTGCCCTGCTCGAGCGAGGCAGGGGTGTGGTCGAGCGCCTCGCGCACGGCGGCGATACCGGCCTCAATGTCGGGGCGTACGGTGGGGTCGCCAAAGGCAAGGTCGAAGATACAGCTGGAGCACACGATGGGCACCTGCGTGGGGCCGACGGGCAGACCAATGCCGCGGCTCTCGAGTTCGCGGGCCACGCCGCTTGCGGCTTCGAGGCCAAAGGCCGATCCGCCCGAAAGGCAGACGGCGTGGACCTTATCAACGGTGTTTTCGGGACGCAGCAGGTCGGTCTCACGCGAAGCGGGAGCGCCACCACGTACGTCAACGCCACCGGTGGCACCCTCGGGCGCCACGATTACGGTGCAGCCGGTGCCAGCCTCCTCGTCCGTATAGTTGCCAAAGCAAAAGCCATCGACATTGCAAACATCGATGGCTTCGAGCGGTGTGTCCATGTTTTCTCCTATCGGTTTTCCGCCGGGCCTTATGCCCGGTCGGGATCCGTACGGTACGGCAAAATTGTAGGCGCTGGGGGATACCCAGCGCCAGATGCAATTACGAGAGTTTTTGAATCGCGCGTGCGACGCGAGCGATGGGCAAGCCCACCACGTTGTAGAAGTCACCCGAAATATCGTGCACAAGCATGCGGCCGCCTGTGCCTTGGATGCCGTAGGCCCCGGCCTTGTCCATGGGTTCGCCGGAGGCAACATAGCGCTCGATCTGCTCTTCGGTAAGCTCATAAAACGTCACGTCGGTCACATCGACAAACGACAGGCTCTCGGCGGCATGCGGAGCTGTAGCGTCGCCGGCTTTAACGATGCAGACGCCGGTTGCGACCTGGTGCGTGCGGCCCGAAAGCTCGCGGAGCATGGTGCGCGCCTCGTCCTCGGTTGCCGGCTTGCCCAGAATCTTGCCATCGAAGGTGACAATAGTATCGGCCGCGACGGTCAGTTCGTTGGGCTCGGCATGCTCGGCGGCAACGGCGGCGGCTTTGGCGCGTGCTAAGCGTTCAACGAGCGTAAGCGGGGCCTCGCCATCAAAAGGCGTTTCGTCGATATCTGCGGGAATCACGCGAATGTCATAGCCCGCCTCGCGCATCAACTCGATGCGGCGCGGTGATTGCGAAGCCAAAATCATAACTGAATGCCCTCGGCGACCTTCTCGACGGCCTTGTCGCCGGCGAGCGTACGCAGCAGCTCAAGCGCAAAGGGGAGCGACTGGGCCATGCCGCTGGCGGTGATGATGTTGCCGTCTTGCGTAACCTTCTCGCCGGTATAGGCGCCTTCGGGGAAGCTTTTCTCAAAGCCAGGGAAGCACGTGGCGTGGCGCCTCTCGAGTAGGTCGAGCTCGCCCAGGATAAACGGGGCAGCGCAGATGGCGGCAACGTGCTTGGTCGCGGCGAACTCGCAGACCACGTCGCAGACGCGCTGATCGGCGCGCAGGTTGGTGGCACCGGGCAGGCCGCCGGGCAGCACGACGCAGTCGTACTCGTCAAAGTTGATCTCATCAAAGAGCGCATCGCAGGTCACGGGGATCTGCAGCGAGCTTACGACCTCGCGCGTGGGCATGATCGAGACGAGCGTGGCACGCACGCCGCCGCGACGCATGACATCGACCATGGTCAAGCATTCAATAGTTTCAAAGCCATCGGCGGCGAGAACGGCAACGCTGGGCATGAGGGCTCCTTTCATAGGCGGCATACAATTAGCCGTCTTATACCCCGAAGACCTCCGCTTGCCACGCTCGATTTCCCAATGATTTTTCTGAGCAATGATTAAGTGGCTAGTTGCGCCTAAGGTGGACGACGGTCTCGCAGTGGAAGGTTTGCGGGAACAGGTCGACTGGCGTGATCTTTACGGGGGAGAAGGTGCCTTCTTCGACAAAGCGTTTGAGATCGCGCGCCAGGGTGGCCGGGTCGCAGCTCACGTAGGCTACATCGCGAGCACTCGTGCTGGCGATAAGGTCGATCGCCTCGGGGGCAAGGCCTGCGCGCGGCGGGTCGACCACCAAGACGTCGGCATCCTGGTCGGGGAACTCGCGCACCGCGTCTCCGCCAATGACGTCGACGTTATCGAGCTTGTTGATCTCCAAGTTACGGCGTAGATCGCGCACGGCGGGGCCGTAGGCCTCGACGGCGGCGACAAAGTCGCAGCGGCGGGCGAGCGGCAGGGTAAAGGTGCCGGCACCGCAGTACAGGTCCACGGCAAGCTCGTCTTCCTGCGGGTCGAGCGCTTCCATGACAAGCTCGATCAAAATCTCGGCACCCTTGGTGTTGACCTGGAAAAAAGACGGGGCAGACAAGCGCATCTGGCCATCGGCGATGTTCTCGGTCCAGGAGCCCTCGCCGGCGAGCATCTCAACCTTGGAGACGCGACGGGCCTTCTTCTCGCCCTTGCTCATCACACGCACGATGCTCGTGGGATGAGCGGCGTCCGCCAGCACGCGGGAGACTTGCGAGCGCGGAAAAGAGCCTGTGGGTGTCCAGAGTGCGACCTCGAGTGCCTTGGTGCGGCGTGATGCGCGAATGCCCACGCGTTCGAGCCCCAAGTCATGGCTGCCGCTTAGATAGTTGAGTGCGCCGACGACCGATTTGAGCGCCTTCGGGAAGCGCTTATCGAACAGCGGGCACGCATCGACGGTCACGATTTTGCTGGGGTCGACACCGTGCATGCCAAGGCGCACGCGACCGTTGACGACGGTCGGTTCGAGCTCGATTTTATTGCGGTAGCCCCAGTCGTCCTTGGTGTGGCAGATGGGCTGTACCAACTTATCGACCTGCTCAGGAGCGAACTTGCCGATGCGCTCGAGCGTGGAGCGCAGGTTTTGCTCCTTGGCGGCGAGCTGTGCCGTGCGTGAGAGATTGCCCCACGAACAACCGCCGCAGATGCCAACGAAGGGACAGGGGGGCTGAATGCGATCGGGGCTTGGCTCCAGAATCTCGGTCGTGCGGGCGCGCATGAACGACTTGCCGTCCTGTACGACCTCGGTCTCGACGGTGTCGCCTGCCACGGCGCCCTGCACAAAGACGGCCTTGCCGTTGTCGGCGTGCGCCAGCCCATCGGCGCCATAGGTCATCGATTCTATAGTGAGCTTCATATCCCTGCCTGTCATTCGTGTTGTTGTTCGCACCATGGTAGCAGGGAAAAGCGCCCCGCATCCGAGGCTTTCCTCAAATGCGGGGCGCTTCTACAAACTGCTTCTACAAACGACTATTTCGTCTTGCCGGTAATGAGCGTCTTAAGACCCAGGCCGATCAGGCCCAGGCCCATGCGCACACGACCGGGGCGATGGCGCTCGATGGCCTTGGTCTTGCCGGCGGGCTTATCGCGACGGGCACTCGTCTCGGGTGCGGGCTTGGTGACCTGCGGCTCGGGCTGAGGTGCAGGTGCAGGCTCGGGCTCAATGACGGTCGCCTGGACCTCTTGGACCTTGGGTGCTACCGGCTGCGGCTCGGGCTCGGGGGCGGGTTTCGCCTCAATGACGGGCTCGGACGCGGCCTCGGCGTTGCGATAGGCACGCTCCAGCAGGGCTTCCTGCGAGTTGAAGGGTTTCTCACCCTCTGCACGCTCCACGGGGACCCAGGTGCCGTCGCTCGTGAGGCTGCGGGCCTTCACGTTGTCGCGCAGCTGCATGCCCATGTACTCGTGTACCAGGGCGCGGCAGGTGGGGTCGAGCACGGGGAAGGCGATCTCCACGCGGTGCTCGGTGTTGCGTGTCATCATGTCTGCCGAGCTCAGGTAAATCATGTCCGAGTCCACGCCAAAAGCGTAAACACGGGCGTGCTCCAAAAAGCGTCCGACGATGGAGCGGACATGCACGTTCTCGGTCTTGCCCGGAACACCGGGCTTGAGGCACGAGATGCCGCGGATGATCATGTCCACGCGGACTCCAGCGCACGATGCCTCGGCGATCTTGTCGATGACCTCGCGGTCGGTGAGCGAGTTGAGTTTAAAGAACACGCGGGCGGGCTCGCCAGCGAGAGCGCGCTGAATCTCTCGATCCAGACCGCGCATGATGAGCGGCTTGAGGCCGACCGGCGCCACGCCCAGGAAGCGGTAATCGCCGCGCAGATTGCCCAGCGACAGGTTGCGGAAGAACAGGTTGGCGTCCTCGCCGATGCCGGGGTGGGCGGTCATGAGCATAAAGTCGCTGTAGAGTTTGGCCGTCTTCTCGTTAAAGTTGCCGGTGCCCAGCAGCGTCAGACGCGTTAGCGCCATGCCTTCGCGATAGGTGAGCTGGCAGATCTTGGAGTGGCACTTAAAGCCCTCGGAGCCGTAGATGACGGTGCAGCCGGCCTCTTCCAGGCGCTCGGCCCACTCGATGTTGTTCTGCTCGTCAAAGCGCGCGCGGAGCTCCATGAGCACCGTGACTTCTTTGCCGTTCTCGGCGGCATCGATCAGTGACTCGCACAGGCGGCTCTGCTTGGCCACGCGGTAGAGCGTGATGCGCAGCGAGATGCACTCGGGGTCATAGGCGGCCTCGTGCACCAGGTCCAAGAACGGATTCATGGCCTCGTAAGGGTAAAAGAGCAGCTTGTCGTGCTGCAGCACCTGCTCGCGGATGGAGCGGGCCATATCGATGGTGGGGTTGGGCTGCGGCTTAAACGGCGTAAATAGCAGCTCGTTGCGTAGATGCTCGGGAATCTTGCCCTCAATGCCGAAGACGTAGCCCAGGTCGAGCGGGATATCGCAGGTAAAGACCGAGCGGCGAGAAAGCTCGAGCGCCTTGCGGATGGTCTTGAGCGTCGCCTTCTCGAGCGACCCCGAGACCGCGAGCACTACCGGCTGCAGACGCAGGCGCTTCTTGAGGATGCGCTTCATGTGCTGGCGGTAGTCCTCTTCCTCCTCGACGCCCTCGCCGTCCGGATCGATGTCGGCGTTGCGGGTGACGCGGATGAGCGCGCGGTCGAGTGGCTTATAGGAGCCAAAGCAGCTGTCCAGGCAGGCGAGGATGACGTCCTCGAGCAGAATGTAGGAGTAGGTGCCGGTGGGCGAGGGGATCTCGACCACGCGGTTCATCGAGGCGGGGATCTCGATAAGGCCCAGCAGGCTCTCCTCGTCGGTGACGCCGTCCAGGCCACAAGCCAGATAGAGTGCACCGTTGCGCAGGTTGGGGAAGGGATGGCGCGGGTCAATGACCAACGGCGAGATGACCGGCGACACGTAGGCCTGGAAGTAGCGGGTTACAAAGGTGCGCTCCTCGGGCGTAAGCGAATCGATGCGGGCGCGGTGAACGCCCAGGGTGTCGAGCTTGCCCTCGATGCTCTTAAAGATGGACTCCCATCGGGTAAGGAGCCCGGGCATTTCGGCCATGACGGCATCGACCTGTTCGGAGGCGGTCATATTGCTCTTGTTGTCGACAGGCTGTTTTTTGAGCTCTGCCAGATCGGACAGGCCGCCCACGCGCACCATGAGAAACTCGTCGAGGTTAGACTCGAAAATCGACACGAACTTTAGACGCTCGAACAGCGGAACGGTCTCGTCGAAGGCTTCGTCAAGCACACGGTTGTCAAAGCGCAGCCAGCTGAGCTCTCGGTTCTGCGTGTACGAGAAGTCGCGCGGCGGTTTGCGCAGCTTTGCGGCGGCTTGCTTTTTTTCGATTTTGCTCGGCATATGCATCTGTCCGTTCAGTCCCCGCAGGGGACGGTTGCCTAACACTATTCACTATTGTCTCAATTTAGTTGACCTATGGCACGGACGTATCGCGTGAACGGTATCTTTACCTACTTCTTACGCTGACAAGCCATAGAGCTGACGCCCGTCGCGTTGTGAAAAACGGTCTATATCCTCACTCAACTGGTGAGTATGTGTGAATAAGAATGATAGGTAGCTGAATATCATCGAATACAGACAGAAACACGAACAAGCGTCATTTATATACATAAAACCGTTTTAGATATGCAATTCTTAATCGAAAGATTGGAGTTGTAATTGCGAATGATTTTTGAGAAAAAAGAGCGTTTACCTTAGAAAAGTTACTTTAGAACGCCGAAGTACATCATGGGGGAATCACATGCGATATACCGTTCATCGCACTTTGTTGACCGTTCGGGGGCGAGGTGGAATTGCGGGTGATTTTTGGATATAACTAGAGCTGTCAGCAAGCAGCGCCCCATATGGAGGGGCGCTGATACATTCGGCCAGTAAGGCCCGAAAGAAAGGTAGGAGGCCATGACGAAAGGTCTGCACGTGCCT
>CAKUGA010000029.1 GCA_934654515.1 uncultured Collinsella sp.
CAGTCCTGCGCAAGACGGAAAGCACATTAAGTGCTTTCCTTTGCGTGCGGAACTCGCGACAAACTTAACCCCCGCCCCCAGCCCCGGAGACCCTCCCTGCCGTCACTTTGTTCGAGTCGTTGTTGTTCCTCGCCGCTTCCGCGGCTCGAGGTCCCCGTTCTCCTCGGCGGGGTTGTCTAAGGTTGTCGCTGAAGCTCTGCCTTTTGCTGAAAGAAAAACGGGAGATGCGATCTGCATCCCCCGTTTTTGTTGCGGTTAGTCCAAGTCAATAAACTTGGTGCTCAGGATCTTGCCGTCTTTAACGAGCATTCTGGCCATGGTGGGGCCTCGGGTGCCTCTGGGGTAGCTGGCGCTGCCCGGGTTGAGGACTAAGCAATGGCCCACTTGGGCTTCTTTGGTTACGTGGGTGTGACCGTTGATGGCTACGTCTACGGATCCCACGGGCAGGTCTTCACGGTAGTGGGCTACGGCGAATTTGAGGCCTTCGTAGGTAAAGAGCGCAAGACGGTCTACATCGGGGCCGTAGTCGCGGTAGTAATCGTTGTTGCCCAATACGGCCCGCACGGGGGCGATGGTGCATAGGTGCTCGTAGTCCATCTCTGACGTAAGGTCGCCGGCGTGGATGATCAGGTCTGCGCCCTCAAGCTCATCCAAGAGCGCAGGCGATAAATAGCCGTGGGTGTCCGAGATGATGTCGATGCGCTTGGCGCTTGCGCTATTCATGGGATCCCTTCCGCAAAAAAAACGATTCGGCAGATACATACAAAAAAGGCCCCACGGCTCCGCAGACGATGGGTCTACAGGGCTGCGGGGCCAGTGTGCTAGAGACTCAGAGCCTTCTTGAGCGGCACGACGCGGCGGCGCGAAACCGGCACGCGTTCGTCGACGCCCGTAATGCCCAGCTGGATGGCACCCGAGGGCACCGTCTCAACGTCCGTGACGCACGCCAGGTTGACGATATAGCGGCGGTGAACACGGAAGAAGCCAAAGTCGCAGAGCTTGGCCTCAAACTGCGCCAGCGAGGTCGTCGACAAAAAGCGATCATCGACGGTATAGATGCAGGAGTAATCGTCCTTGGCCATGATAAAGCGAATGTCGTCCACAGGAATGAGCACCTTGCGGCCGCCCTTTTCCACCGGGATACGCTCGATGGTCACCTTGCTGTCCGTGACCGGCTTGGCGCGCTGCATAACCTTCTCGATCGCGCGATCCAAGCGAGCTTCCTCGACAGGCTTCATCAGATAATCGACGGCATCCACGTCGAATGCCTCGACCGCATGGTCGCTATACGCAGTCACAAACACGATCGCCGGCGGATTTTTGAGCTTATGCAGCGCCTCGGCAAGTTGCAGGCCCGAGGCACCGGGCATCGAGATATCGAGAAACACGACATCCACGCGACTTTCCATAAGCATCTCGATGGCGGAGCGAACGCTCGACGCCTCCGTGATCGTGCCGATCTTGCCCGTTTGCTCGAGCAAGAAGCGAAGCTCCGAGCGAGCCGGCGCCTCATCATCCACAATCATCGCACGCAGCATAGGGATAAAACCTTTCGTCAACTAACTACGCCGGGCATCCGTCGCATGACGTTGAGCCCGTAGCCTTTTATTTTACTCTTGAATGTCAAAGATGCTCTCTGACAAATCAAGATGAAGAAGCACTTTGGTGCCCTTGCCCGGCGCCGATTCGACACGTGTATAGGAGTGTGGCCCGTAAAAGCGATGGATGCGTTCCGAAATATTGTGCATGGCCACACCGGCGCCGCCACCCTGGGGAGAGCTGGCGTCGGGACGGGCGGAGCGCTCGTCAAACAGTCTGGCGGCGGTACCCTCATCCATGCCCACGCCATTATCGGCCACGGCAATCAAGATTGCATCCTCGCCGTCTTGGTGAACGGTCACGTCGATCCTCAGGGCGCCGTCATCGCCCATACCATGACGCACGGCGTTCTCGACAATCGGCTGGATCACGAACGCCGGCACCAGCGTATCTTCCACGTCCTCGGACACATCGAACGTCGCGAGCACGCGGTCCTCGCCAAAGCGGGCCTTCTCAAAGGTAAGGTAGCGCTTGGTCTGTGCGACCTCGCGCGAGACCGGAATAAGCGATCCCGAGTTGTCGAGCGTGGCACGATAGAACGATGAGAACTCACGAAGCAGTTCGCGGGCCCGCAGCGGGTCGGTGCGCGTAAACGATGCAATGGTGTTCAGCGTGTTGAACAGGAAGTGCGGGTTAATCTGTGCCTGCAGCGCACGCACCTCGGCGCGCGCCGTGAGCTCCTTTTGCACCTCGAGCTCGTGGATGGCGAGCTGCGTGGACAAGATCTCGGCAAAGCCCGAGGCAAGCGCGTACTGGGTGCGGTCGACGGCGCGCGGGGTCTTGTAGTAGAACTTGAGCGTGCCGACGGTACGATCGCCCACCTTGATGGGGGCGATAATGCCGGCGGGGACTTGGTTGTGCGAGCCGTCCGAGCCCACGACATCCACCATACGGTTGAACGATTGCACGATGCCATGTTCGATAACGTAGCGTGTGGCAAGCGTGTGGATGGGAGAATCTGGCAGTAGTTTTTCCTCAAACTCGCCCGCGCAGGCAAGCACGTTGTCCTCGTCGGTGATGGCCACCGTCATGGCGCGCGTCTCGGGCAAAATGCGCTGGCACACCAAACGCGCCGACTCCTGCGTCAGACCGCCCTTAATGTCCTCGAGCATGGCCGAGGCCACCGAGAGCGTCTCCTCGGTGTACTGGGAGCGCACCGAATCGGGATTGAGCGTCAAAAAGATAAAGATGCACAGAAAGATGCACAGCAGCGCGCAGGCAATCACCGTGGCGATCGGCTCGATACCGGTCACCAGGGCAAAAATAAAGTACACCAGCACGCAAATGGCGCAGGCAATGGCAATGATGCGAAAGATTGATAATGAACTATCGCGCTGGGCGCGGCGGTCGATCATTCGGCCCCCTCCAGGATACTGATCAGTTGTGCGTCACGCCAAAGCCCGTCCATGATCTTGGGCCAAAAGCTCTGGAAACGCAGGTAGCTTGCAGCGTTTTGGCGTGCATAGGCCTTTGCCTCGTCGATACCATGGCGCCAGATGCGCAGGTAGCCCTCATGCTCGCGAGTAAACACGCTGCGGACCATAGCGGTCTTGCGCACGCGGTCGTCGAGCTCGCGCGAAATCCACGGGCCCGGGTAGGGCATGAGCGATGCCGCCGTAACGGGAATGAGCTCCTTTTGATGCGCGGCGAATGTCAACTTGGCCCGTTCGTAGTACCAACGGTATACATCCTGCATAAAGCGCGGTGAGCGCTTTTCGGACTCCGGAGGCAGATGGCGCACGGTCCACTCGTTATCGAACCACACGTCGTAGCCAAACATGCGCATGTTAAAGAGGTAATCCAAGTCCTCGCCGCGGGTGATAAACGGGTCAAAGGCCACACGCGTAAAGGCGCGGGCGTGCAGGGCCATCAGGCCGCCGCACACGTAGTTGGAGCGCGAGATGCGGGTGCCCGAGAGCGCCTTTTTCATCCAACGGTTGAACTCGATGCGCTTGGTCCACCAACGATGGCAGATGCCCGCCTTGTCCGTGGGAGCCAACGGCGAGCCGTCGCGATCGTAGAAATAGCCGCTCTTGACCAAGATCGGCAAGCCCTGACGCGTCTGCTGCCCCAACGCATAGGTCGCGCGCTTCATAAAGTCGGCGTCGATGACAGTCTCATCGTCATCCAAAAAGATAACCGCGTCATGCCCCAGCACCGCAGCACAGGCCAGCCCCATGTTGCGGATGGCACCGTAGCCTCGCAGGCTCACGCACTCGCCCGAACCCTTGGGCGCGATCTGAGCAACCCGGTCTGCGATGCGCGAGGCCTGGGTGTTGGTGACAACGGTGACCTTGAGCGTGGGATGCGCGTCGACAATCTCGTGCACGCGCAGCGACACATCGGCTGTGGCAGAAACGGGACAGACCACCAAAAGGATGATGCGCGGGATGTCGCGCACCTGCTCAAGCGAGGCCAGACAGCGGTCGAGTTCGGGATTGTCGGCGTTGAGTCGTGTCGAATGGTCATAGGTGCCAGGGGCGTTTGCGCGAGCGTCATCGCCCGCCCAATACGTTGGAATCACGACCGTGGCGTTCATGCCTTACCCTCCCTGCAACACAAAAACGGGACGCCGCCAAACACAGGCGACGCCCCGCGACCTAGCTGACTCCATCATACCCACTTGGGCTAATCATTGTTCGAAAGTCAGAATGTTTATTGCGGATAACCCCAAAAGAGTATCGCGGCGGACGCAATTACCGGCAAGTTCCTATGCGGCCTGCTCTGCCGTCTGAGACATGCGGGACAGACGGACCAGCAGCACAAAGCCCACCACCAGCAGCACGCCGATAGACAGGACGCCCAGCGAGGGGTTGCCGGTCAGCGAGGTGACGACCGACACCAAGAAGGTGCCCATAACACTTGCATAGCGGCCAAAGATATCAAAGAAGCCGTAGTACTCGTTGGACTTTTCCTTGGGAATAATGCGGCCGAAGTAGCTGCGGCTCAGCGCCTGCACGCCGCCTTGGAACAGGCCGACCAAAATGGCAAGCACCCAAAACTCAAAGGCGGTCTTGAGGAAGAACGCGGCAAAGAGCACGATGCCCATATAGGCGGCGACGGCCACCAAGATCATATTGAGTGTGCCCACGCGACCGGCAAGCTTGCCGTAGATGATGGCGGACGGAAAGGCCACAAACTGCGTAACGAGCAGAGCCAGCACCAGTTGGGTCGAGTCGATGCCCAAAGCCGATCCATAGCTGGTTGCCATGGAAATGACCGTATGCACGCCGTCGATGTAGAAGAAGAACGCGATCATGTAGACCAGCACGGTCTTGTTGTGGGCAATCTCGCGCATGGTGTGTCCGACCTCGGAGAACACGCCGCCCACGATGTGGCCGATGGTGTCCTCGGGACCACGCTCGCGACCGTACTTCTGCTTATAGGTGCGAATGAGCGGCAGGGTAAAGATGAGCCACCAGGCACCAGTGATGACAAACGACAGACGCGTTGCCAGCATGGTGGGGACACCAAGAGCGGGACCACCCATGATAAGCGCCAGGCAGATGATGAACGGCACGGTGGAACCGATGTAGCCCCAGGCATAGCCCGAACTGGACACGGCGTCCATGCGCTCGTCGGTGGTAATGTCGGGCAGCATGGCGTCGTAGAACGTCATAGAAGAGTTAAGGCCGATGGTGCACAGCACGTACACGGTCAAAAATGCCATGGCGGACATTGGGATAGCCTGCGCCAGGCAAAGAACCAGGCCCGTGAGGAAGAAGCCCAAGAAGAACTTGATCTTGTTGCCGGCGTAATCGGCAAGCGCGCCCAGAATGGGCATGAGCATGGCAATGACCAGCGAGGCAATCGTCTGCGCGTTGCCCCAAGCGACCACCAGGTCTGCCGAGGAAGCACCGGTATTGATGGCGTTAAAGTAGATGGGCACCACCGAGGTATTGAGCAGCACGAGGGCCGAGTTTCCCACATCGTACATGACCCAGTTACGCTCGAGCTTGGTGTATTTCATGGACAGGGACCCTTCGTATTCGCCCGATATGCAGCTAGTTTATCGTACCCCAATTGCACAGAGGCACCGGTAAGGATTCGGCAAAGGGGCACGCGCGGCCCCTATTCCTCGCGGTCGAACTCCTCATCGGCATCGAGCACGCGGCCGCTGTAGTTGACGTGACTGGTCACGGCCTCCATGTCACCGGTCTCGATAAAACGCGCGACCGTGCACTCATAATCGACCAGCGCGCGATCAAAGACCTCGGGGAAACTCTCGTTCGAGACTTCATCGGTAAAGGGATTCTTCCATGTCAGATGGCCCAGGTTACCGGTACGCTCGGGCAGCTCCGTCGTCACGCGATGGGCAAGGCCGTCGAGCAGCGAGTAGTCGTGCACCAAGCCCTCAACCAGCGAGATCGCGCGCGTCTTTACGGAGCCGGCCGGCTCAATCGCACGGTAAAGTCGCTGCATATTGGCAACGGCAGCACCGTACTCCCCCGCCGGAATGTCAATGCCGTACACGCGTCCGGCAACATAGCTCATCAGCACACCGGCCACGCGATTGATGCGATCGGTGGTGACGATCTCGCCCGCCGGCGGGTAATCGTCGACCGTAGCGCCATCGCGCTTAAGCTGCAGCATCAGTACATCCAGGTCGCTCTCGATCACGGCATGGACCTGGCTGCTCGAATCCTCAAGCCCTGAATCGGACTCCACGATGCCAAACTGCTGCTCATAGACAAAGGGGTGGGCATTACGGTCGAGCACATAGTGCGACAGCAGACCCAGCGCAAAGGCGCGACCCAAGTTGGCGTCGCGCGGCAGCAGATGCGACACGCCGTCGCGCAGGCACGCGAACTGGCGAGACATGCGCGAGCGATGCATGACCTGCGCCAGCAGCGTACAGTCGGAAACACGCGGTGTCAGAATGTGAAAGAAAAACGGGTCGGGGCCTTGGTTGCCCAAGATAAAGGCAATGCGCTCTTCATCGGACGTGATGACGCCCTGCGGAAGACGGTCGATGCTTTCCTCGCCAAACAGATGATGGGTGATAAGCGCGGGCATAATGATCCTTTCGATTTCATTCGATGCCACCCATTATGCCCACCGCGCGCCCATGCCAAACCTGCGATGGTAAACGACGGCACGCAAGCCTCTTACGCAAGTCCCAGGTGCGACTTGACCTCGGCGGCACGACGACGGGACACCGGCACCGTCGAGCTCACGCGGTCGAGCCTGAGCTCCATCAACCCCGTGGAGCCAATCTCAACATTGTGCACGTCCTCCAAATTGACCAGATAGCTGCGATGAACGCGAATAAAGCCCTCGGAGCCCAAACGACGCTCGAGCGAAGAGATCGACTCATTGATCAGGTACGTTCCCTCGGCACAGATGGCGTTGCAAAAATCGGCGCGCGCCTCAAAGTAGCAGATGTCTGCGGCGGGAATGAACACCTTTTTGCCCCCGCGGTCCACCGTCAGACGCAAAGGCTGGCGCGGAGCGTGGATAACACGGCGGGCACCCAAGGCTGCCTCGATCTTGTCGAGTGCCTTTGACAGACGTGCGTCCTCGACCGGCTTGACGATATAGTCGACCGCATCGAGGTTATACGCATCGGCGGCAAACTCGGCAAACGCCGTCACAAACACAACCACCGGCGGCGTCTTTAAGTTCTGCAGCGTCTCGGCAAGCTCAATTCCCGAGCGGCCGGGCATCGTGATGTCCAAAAACAACACGTCGGGCTTGCTCGAGAGAATCGACTCCACGGCCTCGGTGACATTGCCCGCCTCGGTAATATGCCCCACGCGCGCGTCCTTCTCCAATAGATAGCGTAGCTCAGCCCTGATGGGAGGCTCGTCATCAACCACCAGGATGTTCCAGCCCTCGGACATGTGCGCTTCCTCTCTCCTCAATACACTCGCGTGCTACGCCGTCAACGGCGCCGGCTCATGCGGCTCGCCGTTCAGCTCGACGATAACCTGCGTTCCCACGTCCTCCTGGGACTCCACGCGCATGCCGGAATCTTCTCCGTAAAAGAAATGGATGCGCTGAAGCACGTTGAAGAGCGCCAGGCCGCAACCTCGCTTGATGGAGCCGTCGGCGGTAATGCTCTCGGGCTCCTCTCGGCGATGTTGCTCAAACAGATGCGCGCAGACTTCTTCGCTCATACCGATGCCGTCATCTTCGACGATGATCTCCAAGCCGTCATCGGTCTCAAAAGCCCTAACACGAATAGAAAGCGGCTCGGTCTCGCGCTGCGCATGCTTGATGCAGTTTTCGAGCAGCGGCTGCAAGATAAACGGCGGCACCAGGCAGTCGCGCACCTCAAAGTCGATATCGACCGAAACGCGCAGACGGCCGTCGCCATACCGGGCCTGCATAAGATTGATATAACGAGTGCCCTGTTCCACCTCGTGCTCGAGCGTGGTGAGCGTATCGGAATCAGAAAGCGTCTGACGATAGTAATTGGAAAAGTCGATCAGCAGCGATCGCGCCTTGTCGGGCTCGGTTCGAACGAGCGACACGATGGTGCTGATGGTGTTAAACAGAAAATGAGGATCGACCTGCGATTGCAAGGCGCGCAGCTCCACGCGGGCCGTGAGCTCGTCCTGGCGCTCGAGCTCAAAGCTCGCAAGCTGCGTGGAAATGAGGTCGGCAAAGCCCGAGGCAAGCGCCGTCTGGCGCATATCGATGCTGCTCAGACGGGGATAATACAGCTCGAGCGTGCCCACGCAATGCCCGCGCACGGTAAGCGGTGCGACAATACCGGCGCGCAGGCGCGGAAAGTAGCCACCCGTCTCATTGGAGGCATCGCGCGAAAACACGCTTTGCTCACCGCTGTTGATCACGTTGAGCGTAGTCCGCAACACCACCGGGGTGCCGGCGGGACACTTTGCCGAATCCTCGCCCCAGCTCGCCAGCACCTGCTTGCCGTCGGTAAAGCAGATGGCAGAGGCGATAGTTTCGGACAGGATGATCTTAGAGGCGCCTAGGGCAGCTTCGGGCGTAAGGCCGCGCGACGTGTAGGCGAATATTTTTGAAGCGATGGCGAGCGTGCGGTCGGTTGCGCTCGACGTGAGGTCGTCGGGAACGACAAAGACGTACGAGAAGAAGAAGCACAGCATGACCAAGCCGGCAATGACGACAACGGCCGGAACTGGATTGGGATTATCGGTTAGATCCCAGATGAGCAGCAGGATAAGCAGCGGAACGACAATACCGAGCAAGATGGCTTGAACCACATGCTGAGCGGTACGAAAGACCTTGGTAGAGTTGTAGCTCTTGCCCAGAATCAGCCTATTGAGATCCACCGTCATCCCCTTCTTACTGACGCACCCCATAGCAATAAAGAGGGCCGCAAGCGACCCTCTCCATTGCATTATGCAATCAAATACTGTGTTTTACATCCAGCCATCGATGAACGGTAGCTTAGGCGCTGTACTTGTTTGCCTCGCCGAAGCTGCCGGCCTCGACAATCCAGCCGTCCTTCATGATGACGTCCATGTTGTCGGTGTTGAGCACGTGGATGTCGGCGGCGACGTCACCGTTGACGACCAGCAGGTCGGCGCACTTGCCGGCCTCGATGGAACCGGTCTCGTCCTCGATGTGGCACATCTTGGCACCGTTGAGGGTGGCGCAGGTGATGGTCTCGACCGGGGTGAAGCCGATCTTGTCGACGAACTCGTACATCTCCTCGATGGAGCAGGTGCCGTACGGGGTGACGAAGGAGAAGGAGTCGGAGCCGATCGTCATGACGACGCCGCGCTTCTTGGCCTCGCGCAGGCAGTCGTAGTTGCGCTGCAGCTCCTTCTCGACCAAGGTGCCCTCGTACTTGTCGTGCAGCTCGGGGACGTAGACGGGCGGATAGGTGGCGTACCAGGTGGGCAGGAAGGCGATCGTCGGGGTGAAGAAGGTGCCCTGCTCGGCCATGAGGTCCATGGTGCGCTCATCGATATCGAAGCCGTGAATCAGCTGCTCGCAGCCAAAGCGGACGGAATCGTAGGCAGCGGCGTGGTTGTTGTAGCAGTGGCTCCACACGGGGATGCCGACCATCTTGGCCTCTTCGACCACAGCCTGGATCTCCTCGGAGCAGTAATGCTGGTCGCGACCGGAGTCCCAGCGCCAGATGCCGCCACCAGTAGCCCAGATCTTGATGGCATCGGGGTTCTCGCGCAGGCGACGACGGACGGCCTTGCGCAGATCCCAAGGACCATCGACCTGGTCGCCCCAGGGGTGGGATTCCTTGTTGAGCTCCTGGGTGCAGTGGTGGGAGTCACCGTGACCGGCAACGCGGCAGAAGCCGAGGCCGGTGGCCAGAACGCGCGGGCCCTTAAAGACGCCCTTGTCGATGCAGTCACGGATCTGGATACCAAAGCGGCCGATCTCGCAGACGGTGGTGAGGCCGTGGGTAAGGCAGTCGTAGGCCTGCTTGACGGCGACGGCCTGCTTCTCGAGGAGCGGCTGCATGACCCAATCGGTGTCATCGTCGGTCAGGTTGCCCGAGAAGTGCAGGTGGGTGTCGATCAGGCCGGGAAGGACGGTCTTGCCGGCGGCGTCGATAACCTCAACGCCCTCGGGAAGGTCCTGCATGGCACCGGCGTACTCGATCTTGCCGTTGTCGTCGACGAGAACGAGGGAGTTCTCGACCGGCTCGGCACCGGTACCGTCGATGAGCTTGCCGCCAACGATTGCATACTTAGTGGACATGGTTCCTCCTTATGGATCCATATAGTGGGCGAGGCCGTGTTGGGTTAAGGCCTCACAAAGCTACCCAAGTGGCGCCGGGTTCGGTGCGCGGAAGAGAGGGGCCCGCACACCTGATCCGCCCCGGCTCGGCGTTACTTTTTGCGGGAATTAGTGAAGGCCATGAGAGCCAGGCCGACGGCCAGCCAGCCGATCACGATGCTCCACTCCACCATGTTGAGAGAGGCGGGAGAGAACGGAATCACGAGCAGGCCGATGATGATGGCGCAGGCAGCGATAGCGAGGCCGATGCCAAACTTGCCGCCGGGCACCTCGTAGGGACGAGGCAGGTCGGGCTCGGTGAAGCGCATGCGCAGACAAGCGAGGGCGACCATACCGCAGGAGAAGATGAAGGCGAGAGCCGACACGTTGGTCAGAGGGATGAGCATGTTCTTACCCAGGAACGGACCGACGACGGTGATGACGCCCAGGACGACGCAAGCGAGCTTGGGAGCGCCGGAGTTGGGATCAACCTCGGCGAACTTCTCGGGCAGCTGGCCCTTGCGACCCATGGCGAGCATGATGCGGCTCGTGGCGCCGTAGAAGGAGTTCATGGGGCCCATGGGTCCAAGCGTGGCGATGACGAGCATGGCCAGGTACAGGAGCATGTTGATGCCCTTGAGGCAGGCGAGCGCGGGAACCGGGCTCTTAACGAACTCGTGCCAGTCGAGAATGGTGCCGAACGAGTAGATGCAGACCATGTAGAAGCCGCCGGCGGCCAGCAGGGCCAGGGAGATGATCTTGCCGAACTTGTTCCAGTTGAGGCCCTCGGCCGCTTCCTCAGCCTGCTGAGGAATGGTGTCGAAGCCGGCGTAGAAGAACGGGGTCAGAACCAGAACCGACACGATACCGGCGAACAGGCTGGTGCTCTCGGTAGCGGCCTTGCCGCCGCCAGCACCGGTGACCTGGGAAAACACGGGCATGGCGTTGTCCGGCGAACCGGTGAACAGCGAGACGCCCATGGCGAGCAGCATGCCGCAGAGCAGAGCCTTGGTCAGAAAGGCCTGGAGCTTGGCGGCCGAGCTGGCACCGCGGAAGTTGAGGAAGATGACGTAGACTGCAAAACCGAGTGCGATCAGCGTCGGGAACAGGTAAACGTCGGCGCCCAGGATGGTGTAGAGCTTGACGGCGCGCAGCCACTCAAGACCGGGCAGGCTGCCGAACATCTCGGACACGAGGGTCGAGATGGCGATGGCCTCCCACGGGCACAGAATGCCGTTGCCCAAAGCCAGGAGCCATCCGGTGATGTAGCTCAGCGTACGGCCAAAGCTACGGTCGACATACTCGACGATGCCGCCCGAGATGGGGATGGCAGCCGTGAGCTCACCGAAAACAGCTCCGACGGGCACGAGGAAGATTGCACCCAAGAGGAATGCGATCATAGCGGGAACGGGGCCGCCGCCCACGACCATCCAGTCGCCGACCTGCAGAACCCAGCCGGTGCCGATGATGGCACCAAAGCCGATGGTGAAGAAGTTCCAGAGCGAGAGCGTTTTCTTCATACCGCCGTTATCCTCGACTGCAACTTCCGCGTTCTTGTCCGCCATTGTTCCCCTCCTTTCCTTTTTGACGCCCTTTGGCGTCACCCCTTGCGCAGCCTGTTTTGCCGCGCGCTTTAATTTCGTGGCTTTAAGATACGGCCTTGGCACAGCAACGCCGCTTGTGGCTCGACCGAAGGCAGAACTGTAAAACGAGCGGCGCCGTTTTTGGGACGAACGGCGGAAGACGTCATTCGTCTTGAACGCTTTCATCTTGTCTGTTTTTGAAGACCTGTTGCCGTGACGCTTGGCGCGCGGCGCGGCAACGTTCATACCATTTGTCAGGCTTTTGGCGCACATGCCCATGTGTCGTGCATCTTTTTATGTAGGATAGACAAGTTACACATGAGGCAAGGTGATTCGAATGGCATACGGATACAATGACGGCGACCAACGGCCACAAAGCGTGCGCCTTGCCGGCCGCACCACGCCAACGCCCAGAAGCACCTCCGACAACGACAGCCCGCAGCGCCCCCAAGAGCAGCCCGGGGCTTCTTCGCGGCAACAAAGCCGTACCGTGCAGCAGTCAGACCGCATGAGTACGAGCACACGCCAACGCCAGACCGACACATCGCAGCCACGCCGCTATGATCGCCGTAAGACCGACTACTACGTTAAGCGCTCCTTTTCGCGACCTCAACGCGATCGCGGCAATTCAGCCCCTCACCCCGCGTCGCACATCACAAGCCACGCGCTTCCGGCCCGCCGCCTACGCCTTGCGTTTTGCTCCATCGCCGCCTGCCTCGTCTTTGTGTTTTTGGGATCCTGTATCTCCCACGGGTCAGCCGGTCTTGAGCCCACTGCCGAGGACAAGCTGCTTAAAGCTCCCGTCGCGCCCGGTTACTCCTTTGCGTTCTCGACCCCACGCTCGCAATGGCAGGCCGGCACCATGCCCCACATCTACCAAATTGACCCCGCATGGTCGGAGCTGCCCTATGCCGGTGGCACTATTCGCGAAAACGCTTGCGGTCCCACTTGCCTCACCATGGTCTATATCTTTAAGACCGGCCATACCGATAAGACGCCGGTCGATATATGCGCACTGGCCGAAGCCGGCAACTACGCCCCCACTGGTGCCACCGAGTGGTCGTTTATGACAAGCGGTGCGTGGCAGCTGGGGCTCAACGGAACACAGCTCTATAACGATCGCGAATCGATTACCCAAGCACTTCGCTCGGGTGCGCCCGTCATCGCCGCAGTGCGCCCCGGCACGTTTACCAACGTAGGCCACTATATCGTGCTCCACGGCATCGACGATGCCGACCAGATTGGCGTCTACGACCCCAACTCGGCCAGCCGCAGCGCCCGCCGCTGGGGCGTGGTGGAGGTCCTCAACGAAATCGAAGCCATGTGGGCCTACTACTAGTCATTGGGCACTCATTGGGGACAGACTTAAATGAGTGGCCCCAGGCTGCCCGGAACTGCCGGCACGGAAGGCGCATCCCGCTTTGAAGTTCGATAGCGGGATACGCTTTCCGTTAGCGGCCTGCTTGGGAAACTGAGAGCCACTTTTCGGCATAATTCCGGGATGCATTTTCCGGTTGAGGGCCTCAAAGGAAACTGCACCCGTTTTGGACTACTCATTTAAGTCTGTCCCCAATGACTAGGTGAATAGCAAAAGCCCCGCAGTCGGAGCGGACTGCGGGGCTCATGAAGAGAGGCTAGTTTGTGGGCGCTTTGCCTGGCGCCCACGAGAGAGGCAACAGAGTAGAGACTACTCGTGGATGCGGGTACCGGAGAGGCCGGCCATGGTCTCGGCGGCCTTGTCCAGGGCGCCGATGATGCAGGTGCGGCCCTTGCGGGAACGGGCGAACTTGATGGCAGCGCGGACCTTGGGCTCCATGGAACCCTTGCCGAACTGGCCCTCGTCGGCCAGGCGCTCGGCCTCGTCGGCGGTGAGGTCCTCGAGCTCCTCCTGGTTGGGCTTGCCAAAGTTGATGGCGACATGCTCAACGGCGGTCAGCAGGAACAGAACGTCGGCGTCGCAGTCCTCGGCCAGCAGCTCGCCGCCCAGGTCCTTGTCGATGACGGCGGGAACGCCCTTGTAGCAGCCCTTGTTCTCGTAGTCGCGGACGACGGGGATGCCGCCGCCACCGCAGGCGATGACGATGAACTCGTTGTCGAGCAGGTTGAGGATGGAGTCAGCCTCGACGATCTTCTTGGGATCGGGGGAAGCGACGACGCGACGCCAGCCGCGGCCGGAATCCTCGACGAAGACCTTGGAGGGATCCTCGGCCATGAACTCCTTGGCCTGCTCCTCGGTGTAGAAGGGGCCGATCGGCTTGGTCGGGTTCTTGAACGCGGGATCATCCGGATCGCACTCGATCTGGGTGACGACGGTGGCGGCGTGCCAACGCTTATAGCGCTTGTGCATCTCGCGGCCGATGCCCTGCTGCAGGTGATAACCAATGTAGCCCTGGGACATGGCGCCGCACTCGGGCAGCGGCATCTCGGGGGTACCGATGGCATCGTGGGCAGCGGCGAAGGCGTTCTGGATCATGCCGACCTGCGGGCCGTTGCCGTGGGTGATGATGATCTCGTTGCCCTGCTCGATGAGACCGAGGAGAGCGTGGGCGGTGTTGCTCACGGCCTCGATCTGCTCGACGGGGTTGTTGCCGAGGGCGTTGCCGCCAAGGGCGACGACAATACGATCGGGCTTGCCAAGAGGCTTAGACATTGCTGGAATCCTTTCTGTAAAAGGCCTACAACCCATTAATAACCCGCGTCCGTGCGATACGCGAGTTTATTAAGGTTTATATTCTCTTTATCGCTCATTTTATTCATTTTGAAAATAGCGGAACGGTGAACGGTCGTTTTTATCCGCTCAGCGTACAGAACCCCAGCTCAGACATATCTACGCCATTTACGTGCAACTTTATTTAAATGCAGCGAGGATTATGTCGGATTATGCAAACTACATCTCTGCTAAACACAAAACGGACAGCGCAATATCTTACTCGCACTATACGAGATTCTATGCACTTATAAGTTGAGTATGCACCCCTGCAAAAACAAGCGGCTTTTCATCCATCAAAAGGAATAACCAAGAAGTCCTCGCCGCGCGTTTCGCGGCAAAGGGACAGAAGGCAGCAACGACCAAGTCCCCCTCTATACCCAAAGTGGCGCGCCTTTCGCGGCAAAGCCGCGAAACAGCGAAGGGGACGGAATGCCCGACCAACCACGTCCTTCATTCAGCCCCACAATCCGAGGACGTAGTCGTAGCAGGATCTGAGGGCTAACCTTCGCGGACACTCCGCAGGACGAAAGAACCCCCGCCGCACGTAGTGCGCAGCGGGGGTTCTTTCATGTCCGAGGACGTCCGCGAAGGTTAGCCCTCAGATCCTGCGGTGAGAGACCTAGGCCTCGTTGTACACCGTCTTGAGCTTCAGCAGGTGCTGATAGCGGTCCATAGCGGCCTGCTCGTTCTCCTTGAAGAGCTCCTCGGCACGCTCGGGGAAGGAACGCGTCAGCGAAGCGTAACGGGCCTCGTTCATCAGGAACTCCTGATAACCGCCCGCGGGCTCCTTGGAATCGAGCGAGAACTTCTTGCCGGCAGCAGCCTCGGGGTTGAAGCGGAAGAGGTTCCAGTAACCGCACTCGACAGCCTTCTTCATCTCGGCCTGGCAGTTCTGCATGCCGCCCTTCTTGATGGAGTGCATCTCGCAGGGGCTGTAACCGATGATGAGGGACGGGCCGTCGTAGGCCTCGGCCTCGTGAATGGCCTTGAGGGTCTGAGCCGGGTTGGCGCCCATGGCGACCTGCGCCACGTAGACGTAGCCGTAGCTCATGGCGATCTCGGCCAGGGACTTCTTCTTGGTCACCTTACCGGCAGCGGCGAACTGAGCGACCTGGCCCAGGTTCGAGGCCTTGGAGGCCTGACCGCCGGTGTTGGAGTAGACCTCGGTGTCGAAGACGAAGACGTTGACGTTGTGGCCGGAAGCCAGGACGTGGTCCAGGCCACCGAAGCCGATGTCGTAGGCCCAGCCGTCGCCGCCGAAGATCCAGAAGGACTTCTTGGT
>CAKUGA010000030.1 GCA_934654515.1 uncultured Collinsella sp.
GCATCAACACAATAGCGGGCAGTTCCAGATGCTGCCCAGTACCGGCAAGCCGGCCGCCCGTAGCGGCCGTCGGCCACACTACATCTCCCGATGAGCGCCTTCGCAACGGGCAGACATGCGCTCGAGCGTCGTCAGACAACCAGCTGCTGTCGCCGGCACGCTGTTCTCGACCACACACGGAATGCCCGGACAGGCAGCGGCGGCCCAGGCAACGACGGGCTCAAAGTCATAACGACCCGTCTCGCCCACGCCGTGGCACACCAGACGCGAGCCCGTGCCGTCGCACCAGCCGGCCTCGTCCTCGTTATCCACGACCTCATAGTCCTTCGCGTGCAGCACGCGAATCTTGCTGCCGCACAGATAGAGCATGTCCGACGTGATCTCCTGCGCTTCGCAGACAACGCTCGGATGCAGCAGCGACACCGGGTCGTAAATCACACCGAGCGCCGAGCTCGGAACGCGCTCGAGCACCTCGCGGCAACGCTGGGGCGTGTTGACCGTCTCATTCCAGCCAGGCTCGATCAAAATCTGACCGCCCATTGCCTCGGCACGACCACAGACATACTTGAGACCCTCCACAAATGCGTCGAGTGCCTCGTCGGTCATGCGATCGTCCGCCACAGCGTTCTGCACGTTGGGACGACCGGTCTCGGTGCCCACCGGGCAGCCACCGAGCATCTTGGCAAAGTTCAGGCATGCCTCGTACTCGGCATAGTTATCTATGAGCTGTTGGCGATCGGGCGTCGCCAGGTTTTTATAGCAGCCGAACACGGCGACCGAGACGCCTGCCTCGTCGAGCACCGCACGCAGGTGGTCGGCAAGCTCGCGCGTCAGGCCCAAGCGGTTGATGCCCATCGACTTATAGAGCACCTTGCTCGGCAGCTGGATGCACGAAAAGCCGAGCTCGCCCGCCATGCGAATGCGCTCCTCGACCGTTCCCTGCGGAAGGTCGTGCAGGCGCACGCCCGGCGTAATGGCCCCCACGCTATTCACACCCCTTGCAAGCGTTGATGCCCGGGGTGTATCCGCCAAACGGGTCCTCGATGGAGCACACGCCCGAAGGGGCCAGCGGGTCGCGCTTGCCGGCCAGCTTGTCGTGGTGCATGGTCTCGATATAGGCCAGCACCAGCGGCGCCACGCCCTTCGCATCGTTTTTGACGATGGGCTCGCTCATGTAGTAGCCAAACGTACCCTCGCGGTGTGTGGTATTGCCCAGACCCGCGACCAGGCAGATGTTGTCGAGCGCCAGCTGCCCATCATGCTCGGACAGGCAGGTCTCGCAGATGCCGTCGAAGGCGCGGCGGCCATGCTGGTAGTAGCGCTCGCCCAGCACGCCCAGGCGCACGCCCTTCATGATGGCGTTGGCAAAGATAGCGCTGCCACTCTCCTCCAGGTAGTTGGGGGCGATGTTGGGCAGGTTGATGACCTGGTGCCACATGCCGGTCTTCTCGTCCTGATACGGCAGCATGGCGTCGATCAGGTCGTGGAACATCTTGCGAATCTCGTCCTTCTCGGCCGACATCGAAGGCGGCATGAGCTCCCAGGTATCGATGAGCGCCATGGCAAACCAACCCTCGGCACGCAGCCAGAAGTTGGCCGAAAGGCCGGTGACCGGATCGCACCAGAATTGCTTGCGGCTCGCGTCGTAGGCGTGATAGTACAGACCGTTGAGCGGGTTGCGCATCAGGTCGTGCACGACCTGGAACATATGGAAGCTGTCCGAACAGGCGCGACGGTTGTGGAAGCTCAGCTCGTACTGCATGTAGAACGGCTGGGCCATGTACATGCCGTCGAGCCAAATCTGGTTGGGGTAGACGGCCTTGTGCCAAAACACGCCCTCTTTGGTGCGCGGCTGGGTCTCGAGCTGACGGTAGATGGTGTCCATGGCGGCACGGTACTTGGGCTTGCCCACCAGGTCGTACAGCTTATAGAGGGTCTTGCCGGCATTGACGTTGTCGAGGTTGTACTCCTCGGGGTTGTAATGCTTGATGGTGCCGTCTTCCTGGACAAAGAAGTCGATATAGTCGTCGGCGAAGGTCAGGTAGCGCTGCTCACCCGTGATCTCGTACAGCTCGATGAGCGCCTTGATCATGCAGCCATCGATGTAGTTCCAGGTGTTCTCCTTGCCGGCACGGAGCTTTTCGATGTTCCAGGCCGGCGCCTGCGGCGTGGAAGTCTCGATCAACTGCTCGATGTAACGGTCCAGAATCTGATTGCAACCCATTGCTGTCCCCTCTGACGTTAATGATGGGTGAACGTTAACCTTAGTGTAACGCGAACGGGGAATGTAGGGTGAACGTTAACCCTACATTCCCCGCGAACGGCAGACTTTTAGCGGCAAACGGCAGCTAAGCCCGCGGCAATGCGATGCGCCAGGCGCTCATAGCCAGCCGGGCTGTAGTGCAGGCCGTCGGGCATATAGAGCTCGCGATGCTCCGGCAAAAACGGGCTGATGCCGCTCTGTGCGTACAGGTCGATTACCGGCACCGAGTAGCGGTCACAGACCTCGAGCATCGCCTGCACGTACGCGATCTGCGTCAGGCCCAGATGGTTGAGCTCGTTGCTCGCCGGAATATCCTTCTCGTGCTTGCCACTCGTCTTGCACGGCGTCATAAACACGAGCTTTGCCTGGGGCGAGCGCGCCGTGATGGTTCGGATCAGATAGTCGACCGCGCCATAGAACTCATGCACATCGGTGCTGCCCAACTCGCCGAGCGGCACGTTGCGGCTAAAGTCGTTGACGCCGCCAAAGACGACATAGACATCGGCTGCGTCGTCGATACCGTCCAGACGCTCGACAAACGAATCGGTACGGTCCGCCTTAATAGCAATGCGCGAGCCCTTGATGCCATAGTTTTCGACGGTTGCACCGCCCAGCAGCGCGCCCAGGTGCGTGGTCCAGGAGATGTCGTTGCCGCCTGCGCCGCATCCGTTGTCGCCCCACGTGGTCGAATCGCCAAAGCAGCAGATGGTCGATTCGCTCAAGGTCTTCGTCGGTTTCATGGTTATACTCCTCCCCGCCCACACGGCGGTCTTTGGTCTTATCAGTCATTACCGTTTGCTCGCGCTACGCCCATGGCCTACGAGCAGACCCCGGCAGCATGCTCGTCGAGCCACTCGATGTCCTCGGCAAGATGCGCAACGCCCAAATGGTGCCCGCCCGGGCAAACCTCGTGCGACAGGCCGTCGGCATGCCCCACGAGCTTATAGGCGCCACGAACAATGTCGAGCTGCTCATCAACATTCGCAAGCCCACGGGCACCGTTAAGATGATCGCCCTCGCAGCTCTGCACCAACAGCGGTCGCGGAGCGATAAGCGAGGCGATATCGCCCATATCGAGCAGGCGCCACAGCCCCGGCACATAGTTGCAGCTGCAGTTGCCGTTGAGGTGCAGCAGCGAATCGTCGACACCGTACAGATAGCCCGAGACAAACGCCTTGCGCACGCGCGGGTCGAGCGCCGCCAGATACAGCGTCATGTATCCGCCGCCCGAAAAGCCAAAGCAGCCCAGGTCGTCCATGGCAATGTCGCCGCGCGCCTCCAGGTAATCGATCAGGCGCATGTTGTCCCAGGCGTTGAGGCCCGCAACGGTAAGACCCAGCGGCTCGGCCATGCGCGCCTGGTTTAGACACGTACCGCGCAGGAAGCTGTTCTCGTCGTCGCCCTGGCCCTTCCAGTCTCGACGGTATCCCCAGCCGCGGGCATCGGGGCAGACGGTCACATAGCCCATGCGTGCCAGACGCAGACCGTAGTCGTAGTTGAACTTACGCACGGCGTCGTCGACCGCCGGCACGCCCGTCACACCCGCAACGCTTGCGGCCCCGGCGCCCTGGTGGCCATGCGGGCAGATATAGCAGCGCTTGCGGCCGTGCGCATCGAGCTTGGGCGCCTGCGGCTCCAGTAGGTAGAACGGCATCCAAACGTTGTGCTCCACCTGCAGCATCGCATGGGTGCGCACGATACCGCCGGCAATCTGCGCCCGATCGAGCTCGCGTACCTCAATCGGCACGCGATCCATAAGCGATAAGCCCAACAGGTCAAACAGCCGAGCCCTCGTCGCGATCTGCCATGCTTCAAAGTCGCCGAGCGTCGTGCCCTTAAACGCGGCAGAGCGGCCCTCTCGCTTAAGACGGTCGCGAAGCGCCGGCTCGTCTTCGCAATAGGTGTCGATATGCACCGTGCGACCGTTATCGGAAAGGCCAGCGGTCTCCACGTTGTCGCCCGAGCCGCCCTCGGGGTCCCAGCCGTCCGCACCGGAGAGCACCCGCTCGCGGGCATATCGGGCAGTGGCTGCAGTATCGAGCTCGCGAGCCCATGGCACCCAGCCGGCAGTATCGCCCGCCGGGCCATGCAGGATTGCACCGGCGTAGCATGCCCTCTCGTGCGCCGCCGGCTTATTCCAATCCCACCAGCCCTCGCGCTTGATGTGCTGTCCCAGCCAGCAATCGATCAACACGGTCTGCGCCCACTCGCGCCAAGGACGTCCCAGGTAAACCGAATCCGGCGCCACATCTTGCGCGGCAGTAAACGAGCAGCCGTGGAACACAAAACCGTGCGGCTCCCCCTCGGGCGTCGATGCCGCCGTCACGTAGCCGTTCACGTCCATATTTCGGTTAAGCGAGCGGATCTCGCACCCCTCAAAATAGGCACGCGCGCCGCCAAAGATAAAGTCGACGTCGCCCTCGATTCGACAGCGTCGGAAATACTGGCGCCCCACCCGGCGCGGCGCAAACTGTTTGGGGCCAATAAACCCGCCCGGTTTGACTTCGCGCGGCGGCAGTGGGCCCAAAAACAGCGTATCCTGGCGCCCCGTAATGCAGCAGGCATCGACCACCAGACGATCGCCGTCGGCATACAGGGCAATCGCCTGCCCCACCTCGCGACCGTCGCCGGCATCGTTGACGATCGTGAGGTTCTCAAGCCGCACGTCGTCGGCATCGACCAAAACGGTATAGGTCCTAAACGTGCCAAGCGTGCCGTCGACACCCGATCCGTCCTCCGAGGGCATCTTGGCACCCAGGCTGCCCACGATACGCACACTGTCGGCCGTCTCGCCCACCAGCGTCACATGCGGTCGATGAATCTCGACCCGCTCGCGATACTCGCCCGGATCGACATGAATCCTCACCGGTTGCTCGGCATCCGGATAGAGCTGATCGGCTGCCGCCAAGGCATCGGAGATGCTGCGGTATGCCCCCGCACGCTCGGTCGATACTTCAAAAACTTGTTCATCAATCATCATCAGTCGCTACGCCCTTTCATCGCAAACCGTCTACGCTGCAGTTCCGGCATATAAAGAGCACGTGCGATGGGTCGGGAAGGCCCCGTCCATCGCACGTCACAACATGCCGGATTCGATTGTTTAAGAGCAGACGCTTACGCGCGCACAACCTTGTCGACGTTTTGGAGTTGCAGCTCCTCGCCGTCCTGACCCTCGATGCTCACGTTTTGCAAGTCGAGCACCTTGACGTTTTGCGCGATGATGCCCTGGCGCACCATGGGCTCCACGCCGCAGGCCATAGCCGGGACAAAGGGCTCGGCATCCTCCGCGAAGGTCACGTGGACGTCCTGGAACGTCAGACGCGTCACCCTGCTCTCGGGCAGGCCCGTGATGTAGGCCACGGCAGCATGGCAGTTGGTCGCCTCGATATCGCGGAACGTGGTGGCGCCAAAGCCGGGCGTGCGGTCGTCAACGGGCAGCGCCTCGCGGTTCTGGACGTAGTCGGTCTTGCCGTCCTTGTCGCAGAAGTAGAACGAGTTGACCACGAAGGGCGTGAGGACCTCGTCCATGCGAATGTGCTCGAAGGTGATGCCCTCGTTGACGGCGTCCTTGCCGCGGCCGCGACGAGTCTTGACGCGCAGGCCGCGGTCGGTGCGCTCGAACAGGCACTTGCTCACGGTAAGGTCCTTGATGCCACCGGCGGCCTCGGAACCCAGGACCACGGCGCCGTGGCCATCGTGCATGTAGCAGTGCGAGATCAGCACGTCGTGCGTTGCGGGTCGAAGCTCAGGCTCAATGCCCAGCTTGCCGCTCTTGATGGCGATGCAATCGTCGCCCACCGAGAACTGGCAGCCCAAGATGCGGACAAAGCCGCAGCTCTCGGGATCGAAGCCGTCGGTGTTGTGGGAGTTCTTGGGACCCTCGATGGACAGGCAGAGCGCATCGACGTGCTCGCACAGAATGGGGTGGATGTTCCACGCCGGGCTGTTGCGGACGGTGAAGCCGGCCAGGCTCACGTTCTCGCACTCGGACAGGAAGATCATGCGCGGACGGGCGACCTCGCGGCCCTCCTCGGGACGGAAGATGTTCTTAAAGTCCTTGTTCCACCAGTTGTCCTCGGCAAAATCGGTCTGGCCGTCAATTGCACCGCGGCCATAGATGCACACGTCGTGCACGCTCAGGCCGGTAAAGGTGGAGCAATAGGTTGCAAAGCTCTCGCCCTCCCAACGGCCCAGCGGGGTCATGTCGGTACCGGCGTAACCGGCGCCCTCGTCGCCCTTGACCGTACCGGGGATGTAGGCAAGTGCCGCGCGGTCGTGGCGGGCCAGCAGCACGGCGCCCTCGGCGAGCTCGATGTTGATATTGCTCTTGAGGAAGAGCGACTTGATGCGGTAGCTGCCGGCGGGAATCAGCACGCGACCACCCTTGGGACAGGCCATGATGGCGGCCTGGATGTTGGTGGTGTCGTCGTGCTCGGCATCGCCCTTGGCGCCGCAGTCGCGAACGTTAATGGTAAAAGGCTCCGCCGGCGTGGTGACGCCCACACTCAGCTCGCGCTCGCCGCAAACAAAGCGGACCGAGTTGCGCTTGCCGGGAACCAGGCCGTCGACATAGGTCTCGACCGTGTTCGTGGTGCCGGCGGGCTCGTCGTTGACAAAGATCTCCCACGTATCGGCGCAGGTAAAGTAGCCGCCGTCGTCGAGCTCGATCACGGCCGCGCGGGCGTTACGCCAGATAACGTTCGTCTCCATGGATTTCTCCCTCAAAAAGATTCTCTAAAAGTTAATTGTACGCTGTTGCAAAAAAGGGCCGTACCTGCCGGCGGATATCCGGTGGCACGGCCCTGTGGTTTGGACGATAGGCTAGCCCTACTCGGCGGGCGTCACGCTGCCGTCCTGGAAGCCAACGTTGTTGTGAGCGAAGCAGTCCTCATACTTGAAGCCGGAGAGCTCCTCGCAGAGCGCCTTGACCTCAGGCTGGACGTCGGCCATCTTGCCGCCCTCCTTGACGCGCTTGATCTCGTCGCAGAGGATGTCGCACTGCTCTTTGTCGATCTTGATGCCGCGGGCAAGGACAGCTGCGAGCAGGAAGAAGCCGGCGCAGCCGATGAGCATGTAGCCGCAGATGTACAGAGGCACGGTTGCGGGCTGGGTCACAGCGTCGCTGTTGCCGGCGGTCTGAATGAAGCCGGAGGCAGCGAGGACGATAGCCCATGCGTTGACGGCGACAGCCTGGGCGATCTGCTGGCAGAGCTGCTGAGCGGAGCTGTAGATGCCCTCGCGGCGACGCAGGGTGATGAGCTCATCGACATCGGGGATGTAGTTGAGCAGGACGTCGGGCAGATACTGGAAGCCAACGTAGAAGAACTTCCAGATGGCGAAGATGATGGGGTAGGCGATCATGGCGATGGCGACCGTGGAGGTGCCGTTGATCTGACCAAAGGCAAAGTAGTTGTACGCGATGATGCACGCAGCGCAACCGACGTTGGCCAGGTACCAAGACTTGTGGAAGCCCTTCTTGGCCATGAGGGCAACCCAGATAGCGGTGCAGACGATAGCGACGACCTTGCCGGGCATCTCCATCACGGACTCGTAGGACTTAGGAATCTGCAGGCAGTAGACGATGAAGAAGGACAGGCAGGCGGACCAGCAGGCAGCAGCGAGCTTCGTGGAGACCTGTGCGTACAGAACCTTACGGAAGGACTTGTTGCGGAAGGTGGAAACGACGTCGATGAAGAACTTCTTGATGCCCTCGCCGACGCTCTCGATCTTCTCCTGAGCAACCTCCTCGGGGGTGTGCTCCCAGGTGGACAGGTAGACGCAGAGCAGCGAGATTGCCATGACCGAAGCGTTGATCGAGGCGATGATGAAGTAGCTGAACGGGTTGGTCTCGCCGAAGGTACCAAAGCCAAAGCCGACGAGTGCAGCCATCAGGAAGCCAGCGGCGTTACCAAAGAGGTGCTTGTAGCCGGTGAGGTACGTACGCTCCTTGAAGTCGTCGGTCATCTCGATGGTCAGCGGCGACAGGTTGGCGGTGCAGAACGTGTACGCGACGTTGTAGATCAGGTACAGCGCGAAGTAGTACGGGAAGCCGAACGGCGTGGCGACGAAGATGAGCGGCTCGGCGATCATCATCGGGATAGCCAGCAGAATCCAGAAACGGCGACGACCGAAGATGCGGCCGACCTTGGTGGCGTAGAAGTTATCGGCCACGAAACCCATCAGCGGGCAAAGGATGGCATTGAGGTAAATAGCGAACGAGCTGATCAGCGCCGCCTCGCCTGCGGACAGGCCGCACTCCGTGGACAGGAACAGCACCATGTAGCTGTGCGTAAAGCTCAGGGCACCGGAGTTGAGCATACCGCCCATACCAAAGCCCAGGCGCGTCCAGAATGTGATCTTGCGCTTTTTGCCGATCTTGTTAGTCATCGAGCTCCCTCTCTCTTCTCGATTGTCTTTGAACAAGACATTGAAGTCCACACCGACGTCTGTCTGCATGTCGTTCAGGGTGAACGTTTAGCTAGATTATGCGCGATTCCTTACGCGAGGTGAACGTTCACTTGCATATTATCCCCGAACGGTCGGTTTTTACCGCTGAACGGACACATTTGAGGCTCTTGGTCCTGTTTTCTGCTGGTAAAGGTGGCATGTTTGACAAATCGGAGGAAGGTGAACGTTTATTGTATTTGCCGACATATTCACTCAGCGCTGAAACGAAAAACGGCCCCGCTGGGATCGCTCCCAACGGGGCCGTTAGCCCTTGGCACGATGCTCGAATGCGCTTGCCCCTACAGGCAGACGCCGTCCTTCCAGATGCTGATCTCGTGGCAGCCGCGACGCTCGGCACTCGTAAGTTTGCCGCTCGCCGTCTCAAGCACCAGCTGGTACAAGCCCTCGGCAGCCTCATCGAGCGTACGCTCGCCCGTAGCCACCACACCGGCGTTAAAGTCCATCCAGTTGGCCTTGTGGTCGCACAGGCGCTGGTTGGTGAATACCTTGAGGGTGGGCGCCGGCGCGCCAAACGGCGTACCGCGACCGGTCGAGAACAGGATCACATGGCAACCGGCGGCGGTGAGCGCCGTGGTCGACACCATGTCGTTGCCCGGGCCGCACAGCATATTCAGACCATGCTTGGTGGCCTGGCCGGCGTACGGCAGCACGTCGACGATGGGCGCAGAGCCGCCCTTTTGCACGCAACCGCAACTCTTGTCCTCGAGCGTGGTGATGCCACCGTCCTTGTTGCCAGGGCTCGGGTTTTCGTAGACCACCTCACCGTGGCTGATGAAGTAGTCCTTAAAGCCGTTGAGCATGTCGGAGGCGGCGTTAAAGACCTGCTCGTTCTCGCAGCGATCGAGCAGAATGCTCTCCGCGCCAAACATCTCGGGAACTTCGGTAAGCACCGACGTGCCGCCGCGGGCGACAACCATATCGCTCACGCGACCGATCGTGGGGTTGGCGGTAATGCCCGAAAGACCATCAGAGCCGCCGCACTTAAGGCCAATGACCAGCTCGGAGGCAGGAATGGGCTCACGCTTGGCCTGCTTGGCGAGGTCGGCCAGCTCGGTTAGGATCTTGTGGCCCTCGACCTGCTCGTCGGCAACGTCCTGGCAGGTGAGGAAACGGACGCGCTCGTGATCGAAGTCACCGAGCTCGTCGAGCACCTGCTGATGCGTGCAGTTTTCGCAACCGAGCGACAGGAACAGCACGCCCGCCGCATTGGGGTGACGCGAAAGCGCCACCAGCAGGCGACGCGTCTGGGCGTGGTCGGCGCCGGTCTGCGAGCAGCCAAAGGGATGCGGGAAGTAATAGACGCCCTCGAGCGAACCCTCGACCAAATCCTGAGCCTGCTCGCACATGGCGCGCGCGACCTCGTTGACACAGCCGACCGTGGGGATGATCCACAGCTCGTTGCGCGTGGCAGCACGGCCGTCGGCGCGGCGGAAGCCCATAAAAGTCTCGGGCTCAACGGAATCCACGACCGGATGCGTGGGGTTGTAGGTGTACTCGACCTCACCCGAGAGGTTGGTCTTCACATTATGCGTGTGGAGCCACTGGCCGGGTTGGATGTCGCCCGTCACGTGTCCGATGGGCAGGCCGTACTTGATGACGTCCTCCCCCGCGGCAATCGCGCGCACGGCCATCTTGTGGCCCTGCGGGATATCCTCCACGGCCACGACCTCGCCCACACCGGGGACCGCGACGGCGGCACCCTTGGCGAGCGGCGACAGCGCAACAATCACGTTATCGGCCGGATTGATCTGGATAGTGTTCATTACAAAGAGTCCTAACCCTACAGGTTGAGCAAAAATCGAGCGGCGCCCACCGGTTGGCCGGCGGGCGCACAAAAGGATTTAGGCCTGGGCGTTGGCGAATGCCTGCTTGACGCCCTCGGCACGCACGACGGCGAGCGCGTTGACGACAAACTCCTCAAGACCGGCGATCTGAGTCAGGTCCTCGCCCCACATCTGCTCGTTGGTGAGCACGTCGTGCACCAACTCGGCATCGTCGGCGCCGGCGTGGGCGGCGTAGAAATCGAGCACGAAGGCGTCGTCCTGAGCGGTGTACTCGGTGCCGTCGGCGCGACGCAGGTGCAGGCCGTCGCCCTCGCGGGCAACGAGCTCCTGCGTGTAGAACGCGATGAGCGTGGCCAGGCTCGTGGACAGGCACTTGGGCAGGTTACCGGTCTCGGCAACATAGTCCTTGAGCGTGGGCAGGTCGCGGGCACGCCACTTGGCAGTGGAGTTGAGGCAGATGGAGAGCAGCGCGTGGTCGATAAACGGGTTATCGAAGCGGTTCTCGACGGCGGCGGCAAAGGCCTTGCAGTCCTCGACATCCAGGTCGGCGGCAAGCGTCGGGATGACCTCGTCGTAGAGCATGGTGTTCATAAAGCCGCGGATAGTCTCGTCGTGCATGCAGTCGCGCACGATGTCAAAGCCGGCAACCCAAGAGCCCGGAACAAAGGCGGTGTGGGCGCCGTTGAGGATGCGGACCTTGCGCTTCTTATACGGGGTGACATCGGGGGTCACAAAGACGCCCGGCAGGCCGGCCTTCACGAAGGGCAGACGCTCCTTGAGCGAGTCATCGCCCTGGATGCCCCACATCTGGAAGGGCTCGCGCACGGCCAGGAAGGGATCCTCGTAGCCCAGACGCTCGGCAACCGCGGCGGCCTCCTTGGGGTCGCGGATGCGGCCGGGAACGATGGTGTCGACGAGCGTGGTGCAGACGGTGCAGTCATCGGCCATCCACTGCGAGAACTCGTCCTCCCAGCCCCAGTCGCTCACGTACTGGTTCATGATGCGCAG
This sequence comes from uncultured Collinsella sp., assembly GCA_934654515.1. Classification (GTDB taxonomy): domain Bacteria; phylum Actinomycetota; class Coriobacteriia; order Coriobacteriales; family Coriobacteriaceae; genus Collinsella. The sequence goes on from CAKUGA010000030.1 coordinate 11,524, forward strand.
CAGCTCCTCGCCGTTGTGGTCGATGAGCTCGCAGGCGAGCACGATGACGCCCGGCTTGCCGGCGGCCCAGCGGGTGTGGAGTACCTGGGCAAGCTTGGCAGGGAAGCTCGCGGGCGGCATGTCGTCGGCCTTGCAGGACGGGTCGTAGGCGATGCCGGCCTCGGTGGTGTTGGAGACAATGATCTCCAGGTCATCGGAGACGGCGACCTCCATCATGGCGCGGTAGTCGTCCTCGCGGTACGGGTTGAGGCAGCGGCTGCAAGCGCTGATCACGCGGGACTCATCGACCGTGTTGCCGCTCTCCTTGCCGCGCACCAGCACGGTATACAGGTCGTCCTGGGCATTGATACCGTCGGCAAAGCCAAAGGCACCGCTGATGGGCTGCACCATGACGACCTTGCCGTTCCAGCCGGTAGCCTCGTTGCCCATGTCAAAGAAGCGGTCCACGAAAGCGCGCAGGAAGTTGCCCTCGCCAAACTGCAGGACCTTCTCGGGGGCGTCCTTGGGCAGCACGTAGCCCTTATAGCCGATCTTCTCGAGCGTCTCGTAGCTGATGTTCTCCATCTATGTTTCTCCTTAGGCGTTTGTTAGCGTGCAAGCTTGCCGGGGGCGCCGCGTGTGGCGACGGCGCTCCCGAGTTCAATGTGATTCGGTGCGAACTTAGGCCTCAACGGTGTCCAGGTCAAAACCGAAGTAGCGGACGGAGTTGTTGTAGCTGATGTCGCGCACGATGGTGCCCAGCAGCTCCATGTCGGCCGGGTACTTGCCCTGCTCGACCCACTCGCCGATCACGCTGCACAGCACGCGGCGGAAGTACTCGTGGCGCGGATAGGACAGGAAGGAACGGGAGTCGGTGAGCATGCCGACAAAGTTGCCCAGAACGCCCTCGTTGGCAAGGGCCGTGAGCTGCTCGCGCATGCCGACCTCGTTGTCGTTGAACCACCAAGCGGAACCGTTCTGGATCTTGCCGGCAGTCGGGGCCTCCTGGAAGCAGCCCATGACGGTATCGATCATGGTGTTATCGATGGGGTTCAGGCTGTACAGGATGGTCTTGGGCAGGCCGCAGGTCTCCTGGATGGAGTTGAGGAAATCGGCGAGCTGGTCAGACGGCGTGTAGTTGGAGATGCAGTCGTAACCAGTGTCGGGGCCGAGCTTGGCGAACATGGCGCGATTGTTGTCGCGCTTGCAGCCAAAGTGCAGCTGCATGGCCCAGCCCAGGCGGACATACTCGCCGGCGACAAACTGCATAAAGGCGGTCTTGTACTTGAGGACCTCTTCCTCGGTGAGCGGCTCGGCGGCCAGGCCCTTAGCGAAGATGGCCTCGATCTCGTCGGCAGAAGCCGGAACATACATGACGTAGTCGAGTGCGTGGTCGGAGGCGCGGCAACCCAGCTCGTGGGCGACGTCGTAGCGCTTGGAGATAGCAGCCTTCATGCCCTCGAAGTCGTTGACCTCAACGCCGGCGACCTCGGAGAGATGCTTGCAGTAGTCGGCGAACTCCTGGCCGCGCTCGATGCGCAGAGCGGCGTCGGGACGCATGGCCGGAACGACCTGGACGTCAAAGCTATCGTCGGCGGCAATCTTCTTGTGCCACTCAAAGCTGTCGGCGGGGTCGTCGGTGGTGCAGATCATGCGGACGTTGGACTGCTTGATCAGGTTGCGGCAGGTAAAGCTGGCCTCGGCGAGCTTCGCGTTGGCAAGGTCCCAGACTTCCTGGGCGGTCTTGCCGTTGAGGACGCCCTCATAGCCAAAGTAGCGCTTGAGCTCCAGGTGGCTCCACTCAAAGACGGGGTTGCCCACGCAACGACCCAGGGTCTCGGCCCACTTCTGGAACTTCTCGCGAGCAGGGGCATCGCCGGTGATGAAGCGCTCGTCAACGCCGTTGGCGCGCATCAGGCGCCACTTGTAGTGGTCGCCGCCCAGCCAAACCTCGGTGATGTTCTCAAAACGCTTGTCATCCCAGATCTCCTTGGGAGAGATGTGGCAGTGGTAGTCGACGATGGGCATGCCCTCGGCAAAGTTGTGGAACAGCTCCTCGCCGGTCTTGGTGCTTAGCAGGAAATCCTGATCGTCCATGAAGTTTTTCATCAAACAACCCCTCTGTTGGCGGAGCGGGCGCACGATGCGCTCGTTATCCTCTAGGTGAACGTTCACTATAGTAGTGCAAAATGGCACGTTAGGTGAACGTTCACCTAACCATCACGGGGTGAACGGTAGATTTTGGGGGTTTAACGGTTATCTTCGGGAAACTGCATCCCGTTCTGAGCCCCGATTCCGGGACACACTTTCCCAAACGCGCGATCCCTGATCGGCACAAATAAGGGCCTTTGATGGCAAAACTCGCCACCAAAGGCCCTCAAAACAGTCGTTATGCCCCTCTCCGGGACTCACCGCTGCTGAATTCTCTGAAAAATGCACGTCGCTAGCGGGGGTACCCGCCCAGACTGGCTAGATGCCCGCGAGCTTGCAGTAACGATCGACGTTGCTGGCAAACACCATCTCCACAGCACCCTTCTGCACGGGCTCCGCCGGAGTTTTACCCCACAGCAGATACTCGCCCAAGGTCTTGGCACCACGGTAGGCCAAGCTCACCGGGTCCTTATAGACGATATTGGTAAAAATGCCGCGGCGTAAGGCCAGGGCGCTCTCGGGGAACAGGTCGTTGCCGATCACCATGACCTTGCCGGCCTTGCCGCTCGAAACAAGCGCGTCAGCAACCACTTCGGAACCAACGGCAAAAACGCTACAGATGAGCTCGGGAGCATCCGGCGCACTCAAGCGCTGCTCAAGCTCCCGCTCGAGCTGTTTGACTTGCGCATGGGCGCCGGCAAGGTCCTCAACTTGCCATGGAATATCGTGTTCGCGCAGGTAATTATGAAAGGCGCGGGCGGTCAGATAGTGCGAGTCGGTATAAGGGTCGCCCGCCAACAGGAGCACGCGGGCGTCAGCCCCAGAAGCGTGGACCAGGTTAGCCGCCTGCTCTGCCATAAGACTGCCTGCCGTGGAATAGTCCGCCAAACTGGCACCCAGGCGATCGAGGTGCGGGCGATCGCCGTCGACGAGCTCGATCGCCACGCCCGCCTCGGCAATCTGCCTCAAAAGCTCGGTCGCGCGGTCATCGCCCGGAACATAGGCAAGCAGGCCATCAATCTTCTCCCCTATCTGCAGGCGCTCGTCGATTTGCTCGAGCGCATCGGCGTAGCCGCCCACGCCAAATTCAACGCGCTCAACCGTAATGCCCCGGTCGATGACCTCCCGCTCAAAGCGGTTGCAGCCTTCCCAAAGGTAACGGAAAAAGTACGCTCCCTCGCGCGATGCGCGGGGCAGGCAAAACACCAGGTTGATATCCTTGCGGCGCAGGCTCGAGGCACTTGTGTTGCGATGGTAGCCCATGGCCTCGGCCTTGGCATTCACCTTGGAGCGCACGGATTCGCTCACGCCAGCCTTACCCGTCAGGGCCTTGTGCACGGTATTGATGGAAACGCCAAGCTCGGCGGCTATGTCCTTCATGGTTACGCGAGCGCTCATGGGGTTACTCCGTTATAGATAAGTTGCCAATTAACAGTACAGGTAACGATACCCCAAAATGACTCTTCAACTCGCCGCGCTCTCCCCCAAATGTGCAAAGCGCCCCGCGAACGGATGCTCGCGAGGCGCTTGGGTGCCTGGACCTTTATTTGATGCCGCGGCCCAAGTCTTCGGCAATTTTGTCCACGCCCTTAAGTGCGGCGCACGTCTTTTTGTTGGAGCAATGCCCCGTGCAAACGCCACCCTGAGCGCAGTCGGCGCAGGTGCCCTTGCGGTAAATGCGCACGCACACGGCGACAAACGCAATGCCGATAACAGCCAGTACAACAATATCGATAGGTGCCATAGCGAGCCTCCTCTAGTTAACCACCACTTACTTTACACCATCCCCCACCTGCCAAAAAGGGACAGGTTTATTTTGGTCGCTTTTATCTGCGGAAACGCCACATCTCCCCCACCACCTAAGTTGCGGTGAAATAGTTCCTAGATTCGCCATCCAGGCCGCCAAACAGGAACTATTCCACCGCAACTTAGCTGGTGCAATCAGAACCACCCTTAAAAAGGGTGGTTTGCTCTTAGGGTATAACCCACGGGCCCCGGGCTCGCGTCTAAAGGCGC
>CAKUGA010000031.1 GCA_934654515.1 uncultured Collinsella sp.
CTGCCCTACACCATGTTTGCCGGCGAGACGCAGGCCGACGTGCTTATGGAAACCTACCTCACCATCCCCGCCGGTGTGCTCATCGCAACCGGTCTGGTCAAGGCTATGCTGACCCCGGCTCTCATCAACATGGGCTGGCGCGGTGGCCATTTCTTCCCCGTAATCTTTTCGGGCGTGAGCCTCGGCTACGGTTTCGCGCTGCTCACGGGTGCCGATCCGGTCTTTTGCGTAGCCGTCTGCACTGCCTCGACAATGGGTGCCGTCATGCGCCAGCCCGTTATGGTCGTGGGCCTGCTGCTCATGTGCTTCCCGCTCAAGGGCATCGTCGCTATGATCATCGCCGCGGTTATCGCCGCCGGAATTCCACTACCCAAGCCGCTGCGCAAGTAGCGGGCGGCCCGTTTTGGGCTGATTCATAATCCGTTTTGAAAGAAGCCGCGCGAGGCCGTATGTCTACGGCCTCGCGCGGCTGTTATTTAGAGCTTCCTCAGCACGATTGCTATGGTGTTGAGATACTCGAGGGCGCCCGCTTCAACGGCAGCGCGGTCGCCCGCGGCGTACTCATTGTCGCAGGCGAGCCAGTCTGCCCATGCCTCGTTGGTGCAGAGCATGGGTTGCATCGAGACAATCTCGACGCCGGGGGTCGGCTCGATCATGGCGCGCCACCAGGCTATGTCGTGCATGTAATCGAGCTGCTCGGGCGTCCAAGATGCGAGCAGACAGTCAGGCAGGTTCTCGTGGCAGTCGCGGGCCATGCCGGGGATGCTCAGGCAAAGCATGCCCCCGCGCTTAACGTAGGGAAGCAAGCGTTCGCCCAGATAATGCGGGTCGCGACCGTAGTAGTTGTACGAGTCGATGCTCACGACCGCATCAAAAAAGTCGTGCTCAAACGGCAATCCCTGTGAGGCGTCTGCCTGTACGGGGTGAATCGTGTCGCGCGAGATGTCGAGCGAATCGAAGAACGCGCGATTTTCCTCGGGGTCGCTCCACAGGTCGACGGCGTAGGTGTCAAACCCATATTCGCGAGCAAGCAGGGCGCTGGTGATGCCGGTGCCCGACCCAAGATCACAGACGCGGGCGCCGCGGGGAATGCGCGCATCGCGAAGCAGCTCTTCGCAGAGTTTGAGGGGGTTCGGCCCCATAATCTTAGAGCGCACGAGTGCCGTATCGAAGCTGCTGGCTTTTGGGAAGGATTGAGATTCCTGGGATTGCATTGTTCTTTCCTATCAGGTGCAAATTGGCAGATGACGGAGGCGGAACGGCGCAATAAACCACGGCCGTTTTCACGGTTCTATGCGATTGACCGTTCCCTAAAGAACAATGACCAAAAAGACATCCCCTTGGATGATCGAAATTGGGCCAAGGCCCGTGACGCCTCCATTGTAAAACGTTGCGTACGGGCCGGGGACATGTCATTTGTCATATATTCGTATTTGCTGGCGACCGATTGTGGCCACGAGTGCGCCGAGGCTCGCGTTCGCTGCGCCTTACTTCCAAATTGCGAGTGCGGCAGTGCCCAGAACGATGAGAAAAAGGCCGGCCGCGCTTCGGCGCGACAGCTTTTCGTTGAAGGCAAGGCGTGCGAACAGCACCGATACGACAATCGATAGCTTGTCGATCTGCACCACTACACTCACTTGGCCTGCGGCGATGGCGTAGTAGTACAGCAGCCACGATGCGCCGGTCGCAATGCCCGATGCTGCGAGAAAGGCAAGCTCGCACCGGTCAATGCGCGCGACCTGCCCCAGTTTTCCTTTGGCGGCTACGATTGCCCATGCCATAACAAGCACCACGCAGGTGCGGATGGCCGTGGCCAGGTTGGACTCGACGCCTTCGATGCCAACCTTGGCGAGGATGGAGGTGAGTGCCGCGAACACGGCCGCGCCGATGGCGTAGACGAGCCAAGTCCGGTCTTGCTTCTGGCCCATGTCAGCTGACTGCCTCTTCTCAATCATCAGGAACGTGCCGAGGGTGATTACGGCCGTCCCGACAAGCTTTACGGCCAGACTGCTTGTCTCGCCAAAGAGCGCGATAGCGACGAGCGCGGCGAGTACGGTGCTCATCTTGTCGACCGGTACGACCTTATTGACGTCTCCAATGCTGAGCGCCTTGAAGTAGCAGATCCACGAAGCGCCAGTGGCGAGTCCTGAGAGGACGAGGAATAGCCAAGCCTTGGCCGCGATGCTGCCAATGGTCCCGATGGATCCAGAAATGCCCGCCATTACCCAGGCAAATACGAGCACCACGCAGGTGCGGATGGCGGTCGCGACATCGGAATCGGTATGCTTTATGCCGCATTTGGCCAAGATAGATGTGATGCCGGCAAAGAATGCCGAGCCAAGCGCTGCAGCGACCCACGACATGGGTGAAATGCCTCCCCAAGAACGACTGCGCCAAATCTACGGCGCACGTCCGATGATACCGCTCATGGCTACAGGTCGCGTGCTTGGTAGACCTTGGTGCTGACGGTGTAGCTGATCATGAATAGCACGAACGCAAGGACGGCTATGCCGGCGCACAGACATCCGATGACGGCGGGATCGGGATTCGCCCCGGCAAATGACATGAGCCAGTTGCTGATGGGGTTGGAGGAACTCAGCATTGCCATGGTGCCACAGCCAAGCAGGGCAAACAGGCCGACGGAAAGGCGCAGCGCCTCCATATGGCCAAATCGGAAGAATATCGGCTGTGCCAAAAACACCATCATGAGGGAGATGAGCATCGATGCCGCCGAGGCGGTTGCGATTTCAAAGACCGTCTGGCTTGTCGAAGGGATGCCCATGTGATCAAAGAACGGAAGGGCGAGGATGTTCAGAAGCGTAGCCGCGCAGGCCATGACGGCCGAGAAGGCAATAATGCACAGGTAGCGTGCGCAGATGATGTCCTTGCGCGAAAACGGCAGCGTTGCCCGATAGCGCTCCCAACCGTTTTGGTTATCGTAGCCAGCCAGCGAGTTCATGATAATGATGGGTGACATGGCGCTGACCGCGCAGGTGCCGGCGCTCATGCCGGAATCGCCGTCTGTCGCGTTGGCAAGGGTCAGCACGACGAATATGAACAGGCCGACGCCGGCGATGCTCGGGAGAAACGAGCGTGCGATGGCGGTTTCGGACTTAAAAGCGCGTTTCATTTGGAGGCTCCTTTCAGCGTAAGGCGCAGATAGTCATCGATGGAAATCCGGTCGCAGGGAATCTCGGGAAAGGCCTCGAGCGCTTCGCGGCGATTGGGGACCAGCACGTCAACGCTGTAGGCATGACGGGTGGCGCGGGCGCCTTCGACGCAAGCCATTAGCTCGACAGCTTGCGCCTGGGTGCAGTGGGCAATGCCGGCGCGGTCGGTAATGTCCTCGCGCGGCATATCGAACACGATCGAGCCGTTATCGATGCAGACAACACGGTCGGCGGCACGTTCAAGATCGGATGTAATGTGGCTCGAGAACAATATGCCGTGCTGTCCGTCGGCAACAAAGGCGAGCAGCTCGTCGAGCAGTTCCTCGCGTGCCATGGGATCGAGGCCAGCCGTGGCTTCGTCCAGAATGAGCAGCTCGGCCTTGTGGCTGAGCGCACACGCGAGCTGCAGCTTCATGCCCATGCCGCGGGAGAGGTCTTTGACCTTTGCCTTGGGGTCGAGGCCAAATCGATCGATGAGGCCAGCAAACGTTTCGTGGCTCCATGTGGGGTACGCTGAGCCTACGAGCGCCTCGACCTCGGCCACCTTGAGCGTGGTGGGGAAGGGGCACGTGTCCAGCACGAGTCCGATGCGAGAGCGCGTGCGACGTTGCTGTTCATCGGGCGCATTGGCATCGCAGCGCTGTCCAAACAGATATACCTCGCCGGAATCGAGCTTTATGAGCCCGAGTGCGGCGCGGATGGTCGTTGTCTTTCCGGCGCCGTTTGCGCCCACAAAGCCAACAATCTGGCCGGGCTCCACGGCAAACGTGACGTTGCGCAGCGAAAAGCGGTCGCTTACACGGCGTGAGGCACCTTTGAGTTCTAGCAAGTTTTGCATGGTATAGCCTTTCTTGCAGATGGCTACTGCATGGTTTCGGGGGCAACAAGGTCGAGCATTTCGTGCAGTTTCTCGCGCGTGACGCCCAGGGCTTCTGCCTGTGTCGTTGCCTGCGCAAGCAGCTCTTCGACATGGCAGAGCTGGTTTTCGCGCAAGAGCTCTTGGTTGCCCTCGGCGACAAAGCAGCCTTTGCCTTGCACGGTGCAGATAAACCCAAGTTGCTCCAGGTCGGCGTAGGCGCGCTTGGTGGTGATGGCGCTCACACCCAGGTCGCTGGCAAGCGCGCGGATGCTGGGGAGTTTGGCTCCCGCAGCGAGTGTCCCCGAGAGTATCTGAGCTTTGACCTGCGAGGATATCTGCTCGTAGATGGGCTTGTCGCTCGAATTGGATAGGATGATGTCCACAGCGGCTCCTTAGCTGATGGGCTACACGTGTATATAACCGGTAAGCACAGTATATATACACTATGCACAGTTACGCAAGAGGAAAATCGGGATTGCCGGCGACCGTTTGTCTCGATCTGTAACACTAAGACCCGATTTGGGTGGCTAGATGTTACAGATTGAGATTTTGGCGGCAGACCCATTCGTTTGTCTCAATCTGTAACAGGTAGAGGCTCAAAACCCGTCTAGATGTTACAGATCAAGACAAACTGCTGCGGAGTGCCGCCGCCGATTGGCAACCAAGACCCCGACTGATGTATTTGTCCTGATAGGCGCCCTGCCACAGCATTTCGCGGCTACAATAATGCGGTTACATCGACGTAATGCACTCAATGCAAGAAAGGATCCGCATGGCAAGCCTGTCGGATGAAATCTCGTCGCGCCGCACATTCGCGATCATCAGCCACCCGGACGCCGGTAAGACCACGCTTACCGAGAAGCTGCTGCTCTATACCGGCAGCATCCAGACTGCCGGCTCGGTCAAGGGCAAGAGCTCGGCCAAGCACGCCGTCTCGGACTGGATGGACATCGAGAAGGAGCGCGGCATTTCCGTTACCTCCTCGGTGCTGCAGTTCACCTATAATGGCGCCTGCGTCAACATCCTCGATACCCCCGGCCACCAGGACTTCTCGGAGGATACCTACCGTACCCTTATGGCCGCCGACGCCGCAGTCATGGTCATCGACGGCGCTAAGGGCGTCGAGGCCCAGACCAAAAAGCTCTTTAAGGTCTGTACGCTGCGCCACATTCCCATCTTCACCTTTGTGAACAAGCTCGACCACGAGGCTCGCGATCCGTTTGAGCTCATGGAAGAGATCGAGAACGTCCTGGGTATCAATACGTATCCCATGAACTGGCCCATCGGCAGCGGCCGTAACTTCCGCGGCGTGTTCGACCGCCAGACCCGTCGCGTCATCGCCTTTGAGGGTGACGGCCACGCCAACGCCACCAAAAAGGTTGCCGAGGTCGAGGCCGAGCTGGGCGACCCTTCTATGGACGAGCTCATCGGCGAGGAGAACCACAAGAACCTGATGGACGACATCGAGCTGCTCGATGGTGCCGGCGACGAGCTCGACTTGGATGCCGTGGCCTGCGGCAAGCTGAGCCCGGCGTTCTTTGGCTCGGCGCTCACCAACTTTGGCGTGGAGCCCTTCCTCAAGGAGTTCCTGCGTCTGGCCCCGACGCCGCGCGCCTATACCGATACGCTCACCAGCGAGCCGGTCGATCCCTGCCGCGATGACTTTAGCGGCTTTGTGTTTAAGATCCAGGCCAACATGGACAAGAACCACCGCGACCGCATCGCTTTTGTGCGCATTTGCTCGGGCAAGTTCGAGCGCGGCATGGACGCCTTCCACGTGCAGGGCAACCGCAAGCTTAAGCTTGCCACGGGCACGTCGATGATGGCCGATGACCGCGCCATCGTGGACGAGGCATACGCGGGCGATATCGTGGGCCTGTTCGATCCGGGTATCTTTAGCATCGGTGACACCGTGTGCTCTGGCAAGCGCCATGTGCAGTATCCGCAGATCCCGACGTTTGCCCCCGAGATGTTCGCCCGCATTACGCAGGTCGATACGCTCAAGCGCAAGCAGTTTGTGAAGGGCATGGAGGAGCTTGCCCAGGAGGGCGCCATCCAGATCTTCCGCGAGCTGGGTGCCGGTATGGAGAGCGTCATCGTGGGCGTGGTCGGCGTGCTGCAGTTTGAGGTGCTCGAGCGCCGCCTCAAGGCCGAATATCGTGTTGAGGTTCGTCGCCAGCCGCTGCCCTATACGGACATTCGCTGGATTCAGAACGACCCCGATACCATTGACATTCCGGCTCTTTCGCTCACGCGCGACACCCTGCGCGTCGAGGACATGCGCGGCGGTAAGCTGCTGCTGTTCACGAGCCCGTGGAACGTGGATTGGGCAACTGACCACAACCCCGACCTTATCCTGTCGGAGTTTGGCAACGTAGCCTTTTAGCGCATCGGCGCGGTGGCCCTGCGGGGCTGCCGCGCCGTTTACTTGCCTGATGCCGTATAAGCGGCTATCATACCCACCGTCGTCTCAAGACCGGGGCGTCCGAGCAGTTCGGGTCCGATATCCTGCTCGTTAAACCTAAAACCAAAGGAGTACATAATGATCAAGAAGGTCATGGAGGACTACAAAGTCCTGTTGCGGAGCATTCCCGCGGCAACGGTTTCGCTGTTTTTCGTGAGCGTCATCATGATGAACCTGCTGGCCAACAAAGAGCTCATCAGCCTGCCGTATCTGGCACTCGATTGCGGCTTTGTGGTGAGCTGGGTTTCGTTTTTGTGCCAGGACATGATCTGCAAGCGCTTTGGCGCCAAGGCATCCATCAAAATCTCTATCCTCGCGCTGCTGGTTAACCTGGCCGTGAGCCTGTGCTTTTGGGCATGCTCGCTCACGCCCGGCATGTGGGGCGCCTACTACGACACGGGCATGATCGAGGTCAACAGCGCCCTTAACGCCACCATTGGCGGCACCTGGTACGTGGTGCTGGGCTCTTCGCTGGCAATGCTCGTTTCTGCCGTGGTTAATTCCACGCTCAACCAGTCGCTCGGCCGTATGCTCAAAAAGAATAACTTTGCGAGCTTCGCCTTCCGCTCCTATGTGTCTACGGGTGTTGGCCAGTTTATCGACAACCTGGTCTTTGCCATTGTGGTGAGCCACACGTTCTTTGGTTGGACCTGGGTGCAGGTCCTTATGTGCTCGCTGACCGGCGCCGTTGCCGAGCTGCTGTGCGAGGTCTTCCTGAGCCCCGTGGGCTACAAGGTCGTGCGTGGCTGGGAGCGCGAGAATGTGGGCTCCGAGTACCTCGAGCGCCACGCGACCGCCTAAGGAGCAAGTATGCGGGTTTTGATCACGGGCGCCTCGGGCGGTATCGGAACCGCGTGTGTGCAGCGCTTTTTGGACGAGGGTCACGAGGTCGTGGGCTTTGATCTGCTGCCGGCGGCGATCGAACACGAGCGCTACCGCCATCTGATCGTTGATGTCCGCGAGCCTAACTCGTTTCCAGGCGACCTTGAGCCTCAGGTAATCGTGAACGTTGCCGGTGTACAGGATTCGGCCGATGACATTGCCGCCAACCTGCGTGGCACCATCAACGTGACCGAGCGCTACGCCTTTGTGGGAGAGGGGCTTGCCGCCAAGCCAGCGCCTGCTATCCAATCCGTGGTCAATGTGGGGTCGGCGAGCGGACATACGGGATCGGAGTTTCCCGCCTATGCTGCCAGCAAGGGTGGCGTTATCGCCTACACCAAGAACCTTGCAAACCGCCTGGCGCCGCAGGCCATCGCCAACAGTGTGGACCCGGGCGGCGTTATCACGCCGCTCAACCGTTGCGTGATGGAAGACGAACGCCTGTGGAACCAGATTATGGAGCTCACGCCGCTTAAACGCTGGGCCACCGCCCAAGAGATCGCCGAGTGGATCTACTTTGTGAGCGTGACCAACCGTTTTATGACCGGGCAGAGCCTGCTGATCGATGGCGGCGAGGCCGGCCGCACACAATTTATTTGGCCCGAATAGGAAACGCGCCCGATGGAAAGCCGTCGGGCGCGTTTTTGATGTATCGATTTTTAACCGAGGCAAGTCCAGTTGACGGGGATCGAGCCGCGCTGTTCGAGTAGCCGATTGGCTGCCGAGAAGGGACGCGACCCCATAAAAGCGGGGAGCTCTGCCGTGGCACGGTTGGCCGAAAGCGGCGAAGGGTGCGTAGAGGCCAGGCAGAACTTGCCGGTTGCCTTGCCCGCGCCGGTCGCGGCGAGCTTGCCTTCGACCATCTGCTGGGCAAAGCGACCCCATGCCAAAAAGACTACCGGCTGGGGCAGCTGGCAGCAGCGCTCGATGACGTAGTCGGTCAGCGTGCTCCAGCCCAGCTTGGCGTGCGAATTGGCGGCATGCTCGCGCACGGTGAGCGTGGTGTTGAGAAGCAGGACGCCCTGTTGTGCCCATGGGGTTAGGTCTCCCGTGGCGGGAATGGGGCAGCCTAGATCGGCATTGAGCTCCTTGTAAATGTTGCGCAGGCTCGGCGGCAACTTGGTTTGCGACGCGGGGACCGAGAACGACAGCCCCATTGCCTGGTTGGGTCCGTGATAGGGGTCTTGACCCAAGATGATAACCTTGACCTGGTTGGCCGGCGTATAGGCGAGGGCATTGAGGATGTCGTCTTGTGCCGGGTAGATGGTTTGCTCGGCACGTAAAAGGGCGATGCGCTCGAGCAGCTGGTTCGTTGTGTCACGTACCGGCTGCGGCGCATCGCCCAACCAAGTTGCTATGTTGCGGTTGCGAGTTGCGGTGTCCATGGGGCTCCTTTACGGCAGATGCTCTGTTGGCATCTATTGTAAAGGCGCACCGGTTGCCTTTATGCCGCGGCTGCATGAAGAGTGGGGTCTACGAGACGCGCTCGGGCGCTCCTGCCATGTGAGCGTGTCCTTGCGAGCGAAGGCGCGGGAGCTCGACGGTTGCCACCATCACGCCGGTGAGGATGAGGGCGGCGCCAAAGAAGGCGATGGGGCTCAGGACCTCGCCGACCAGGAAGAACGAGAAGACGGCGGAGCAGACCGGCTCCAGCGAGAAGGCAAAGCCGGTGGTCTCGGCGGGCACGTGGGGCTGCACGAGCGTCTGGGTGATAAAGCCGTAGGCAGAGCAGATGAGTGCGAGCGCGACGACCACGACGATTTCGTTGGGCGTGCTGGGAAGCGTGAAGCCGCCAAAGACGAACGCGGCGATGCCCGAGAACAGGCCGCCAAAGCCCAGCTGCCAAACGCCCAGAGCCAGCGGGTCGACATCTTCGACAAAGTGCTTCGCCACAATGATGTGGCTGGCATAGATAAAGGCTGAGAGCAACATGATGATCGCGCCGGGATTCAGGCTGGTAAAGTCGGCACCCGAGAGCAGCAGCATACCGCAGGTGACGATGGCGGTGCCGATGAGTACCTTGCGCTCGGGGGCGCGACGCAGCAGGGCGGCGTTGGCAAACGGCACGATCACGACCGTCAGGCTCTGCAAAAAGCCGGCGGTGGAGGCGGAGGTAAGGCTGGAGCCCAAGCACATGCAGGTGAGCTCGGTTGCCATGATGGCGCCGATGATGGCGGCGCGAACCATGAGGTCGCGGTTGATGCGCAGCGCGTGCTTGTGGAAGAGCAGCAGGCAGGCCACAAAGGCGATGATGCAGCGCAGCGCAACGATGCTCGTGGCGTTCATGCTGTCCATGCCGATCTTCATGAGGGGGTACGAAAAGCCCCATGCGACGGGAACGGAAAACGAGAGCGCGATTGCTTTTTTGCGATCCATGGGACTCCTTTTGTTACAGAACGGTTTCGCAAAAAGGATTCTGCCCCCAGATTTGGATGTAGTAAAGCGAATGTATCTTCAGTATGATTAAGCAATACTAATGTAGGTAGAAAAAGCCCTGGCAAAACGTTTTACGGCTACACCGATGTGGAGGCACGATGGCATCGCGATATCAGATTGTATGTATGGTGGTCGATTGCGGCAGCCTGAAACGCGCGGCCGACGAGCTAGGCTATACGCAAAGTGCGGTGAGCCAGGCCGTCAAGGCGCTCGAGCGCGAGCTGGGTACCACGCTTATCGAGCGCGGTAAGCAAGGTGTCTCGCTTACGCGCGACGGCAAGCAGTACCTGCCGTATCTGCGCCAAATCGTAACTGCCGAGGCCGAGCTTGAGGGCAAGCGTCAGGAGTTGCTGGGACTCTCCTCGACTGATATTCGAATCGCGACGTTTACTAACGTGAGCCGCACCGTATTGCCGCGCGTGATTCGCGACTTTGGGGCTCTGCATCCGGGCGTGCACTTTACCCTCAAGCAGGGCGATTACACGCGCAACGCCCAGTGGGTGCACGATGGCGTGGTTGACTTTTGCTTTACGGCGCGCGGATTTACCGCCGGGCTCGAGAAGCGCGTGGTCTATCACGACGAGCTCGTGGCACTGCTGCCGGCCGCGCATCCGCTGACGGCAAAGGAAAAGGTGACGCTTGCCGACCTGGCGTCAGAGTCGTTTGTGCTGCTGGACGAGGGCGAACAGAGCCTGGTGCTCGATGCATTCGCAGCGCACGGGCTGTCGCCGCACGTGACGAGTGAGGTTACCGACGACTACACCATCATGGCGATGGTGGAGGAGGGCCTAGGCGTGAGCATGCTGTATCGCCGTACCGTCGAGGGCATGCGGGCCGATATTCGCGTACGTCCCATCGTGCATGCTCCCTCGCGCGACGTGGTGGCAGCTTGGCGCAGCTGGGACACCATGCCTATCGCCACGAGGCGTTTTATCGACTATATGAGCTCGCATATTGTCAATTAATGACTGGCGTGACATTGAGTGCGGTGTTTAGCGGGCTGTCGCTTTGGCTTGGGCGGCGCGATAGGTGCGTGCCGGGTGGCAGAGTAGTACCGCCACGACCATAAAGAACGCCGTGGTGCCCAGGCTGATGGGGTAGACCATCATGATGTTCGCAAAGGTGCGGAAGTGCGGAAACACGCAGAATACCCAATAGAAGCGAATGCCGCAGACGCAGATCATGGTGATGAGGGCGGGCATGAGCGAGATGCCAAAGCCGCGCAGGTAGCCGGACATGTTTTCGTAGAACATGCTAAAGGCGTAGGCAGGGAAGATCGAGCACACGCGGATATAGCCGATCGAGACGATGTTGGGGTCGCTGTTGAACAGCGCCAGGATTTCGCGTCCCAAGCCTACGATGATGACGATGGTGGTGAGCGCGACGATACCGCCTTCGACCAGGCAGACCTTGAGCGTTTTGGTGCAGCGGTCGATCTGGCGAGCGCCGTGGTTTTGCCCCACAAAGGTGGTGCAGGCCTGGCTAAAGCTGTTGAGTAGGTTGTAGCACACGTACTCCAGGCTCATGGCAGCGCTGGATGCCGCCATGACCTCGGTGCCCAAGCTGTTGATGGCGGACTGGATGATGATGTTGGCGACGGCAAAGACGGCGCTCTGGATGCCGGCGGGCAGGCCGATCTTGACGATGCGCCTGAGGGCGACGGGGTCGATAGCCAGGTCGCGTGGAGTGACGCGGACGACGGAGTCGGTCTTGAGCAGACGGATAAAGAGCGTAGCGGCGCTGACGGTGTAGGCGATGGCGGTGGCGATGGCGACGCCCGCGACGCCCCAGTGGAGTACGGGGACAAAGATGAGGTCCAGGCCAATGTTGAGGACGGTGGACACGGCAAGCGCCTGCAGCGGCATGCGGGTGATGCCGACGGAGCGGAAGATCGCGGCCTCAAAGTTGTAGAGCAAGATCGAGGGCATGCTGAGCAAAAAGACGCGCAGGTAGAGCGAGGCGAGCGGCATGGTTTCGGCGGGAACGTTGAGCGCGGCGAGCATGGGCTCGGCAAAGATCTCGCCCAGCGCGATGACGACAAAGCCCACAAGCGCCATGAGAATCGAGGTGTGGACGGCGCGGTTGACCATGTTCTGATCGTTGCGGCCGATGGCGTTGGCGATAACCACGTTGGAGCCAAGCGATAAGCCAATGAACAGGTTAATCATCAGGCTGGTAAGCGGAACGTTGGAACCAACCGCCGCCATGGCAAGGGTTCCCTGGTCGCCCGAGAAGTTGCCGATAATGACTGTGGCGATAAGGTTCGACAGTTGCTCGAGGATGCTCGTCGCGGCAACGGGAAAGGCGAACAGGGGAATGTTGCGCCACAGCGAGCCGGTCGTCATGTCAATGTGCTTAGATGCGGTATCAGCCATACGCTCTCAATCTCTTATATGCGCTTCAATGCTAATTTGCGCAGACGATGATACTCCTAATGCGATCAGCCGGTACTTGGGGGGAACGTTTCTTTTCTGTCAGCACATAGACTAGTCATTGGGGACGTTCTTGAATGACTAGTCGTTTAAGAACGTCCCCAATGACTAGGTGGGGGAGGCGTGAGACAATGGTGGGCGCCGTGTTGTCCGTGCTAAGGAGTTGCCATGTTGTTGTGTCCCGTTTGCCATGAGCCGTTGGTGGACGATGGGCGTGGGGCTGTATGTAGGAGCGGACATCGATTTGACCGCGCACGTGAGGGCTATCTGTACCTGCTGCGCTCGTCCAAGAGCGGTGACTCCATGGGCGATCCCAAGTCGCAGGCGCGCAGCCGTCGCGACTTTCTGAATCGCGACTACTATGCGCCATTGCGCGATGCGATGGTCGAGCTGGTGCGCGAACGAGCGGCTGAGCGCGGGGCGTCCACGGACAAACCGCTGAACTTGCTCGACATCTGCTGTGGCGAGGGCTACTACACAAGTGCCATGGGTGCGGTGCCGGGCGTGGATTCTTACGGTTTCGACCTGGGCAAGGAGATGGTGCGCCTGGCTGCCAAGCGAGGCGGCGCGACGTATTTCGTCGCCAACATGAAGGACATCCCCGTGGCGGATGGCTCGTTCGACATGGTGACCGAGCTCTTTGCTCCCTTTAACGAGCGCGAGTTTGCCCGCGTGCTGGCGCCCGAGGGCTCGCTCTACACCGTGGTCCCGGGTGCGCGCCATCTCTTTGGGCTCAAGGAAGTGCTCTACGACACTCCGTACCTCAACGACGAAAAACTGCCGCATACCGCCGAGCTTAAGCTGGTCGACACGCAGCGCGTGACGGCGAACATTACGTTGGCAACGCAAGCGGACATCGAGGCCGTATTCCAGATGACGCCGTACTACTACCGCACGCGTCCGGCGGACAAAGAGCGCCTGGCAAACCTCGATACCCTCCAAACGGACATCGACTTCATCATCGCCGAGTACCGCCACTAACCTGCCAAAAAGGGACAGGTTTATTTTGACAGGTTTTATCTGGGCAAACGTAAAGGGCCGACCGCGTTGCTACGCGATCGGCCCTCTTTAGCTGCTTGATTGCAGAGGCTATGGGAGACAGGTGCCTACAGGCGATCCTTGTTCTCGGCCTTGACGGCGTGTGCCTGCTGAATAAAGAACAGATCGTACACCACGATGACAAAGGCGCCGATATTGACGGCACTGCCGCCGAGTGCGGGAAGCGTGAGCACGGCCTGCGCAATCGTGGCGATTGCGGCAACGATGCCGAGCTTAAACGCGCCATCCACCTGCGAGGGCTTGTTGGCGCCCTTGATGCCGGCGACGCCTGCCGCAAGGTCAACAAGTCCTTTGATAATCACAACGACAGCAGCGAGTATGGCGTTCGATCCGTAGGCGGATTCAAATTTGCCGGTCGCGATGCCGGCGATACCGATGACGAGGCTGGCGATGCCCAAAACAAAATAGATGAGGGCAAGGATTTTGAGTGTCTTGCGCGCGGCGCTCATAGGTAGTCCTTTCGATTCGGGCGCTGCCAGTCTGGCGCGTCCCATATGCTGCACATATCGTGAAGCACATTGTAGTTCAACGCGACGGCGTGTGTGTTAGAAAGCGCTTCTCGCCTGTGCAGGGCAATCTTTCAAAAAGGAAAGCCAGCTGTAAGTCAAATCGATGGCAGCTCATGCGCGGCGCTGCGATGATGAGGCCGTGATAAGAAGTGAGTCTAAGGAGGAGCCATGATGTACGGACCAGAGCAAGTGCGTGAACCGCGGTCGTTGGGAAGGCGCATGGGTGATTCTGTGATCGCTGCCGTGTGCACGGGATTGATGGCGGTGCTTTGCATTGGGATGCTGTGGACCATGTCGCGTGTGGGACAATAGCGGACGGTTGGGTGCCGACATGAACGGCGCCCACGTATTCGTTTTGCTTGCTAAGGAGTGTCCATGGGCGTCATCGATCCCTTTTCTGTTGCTCGGACTGCTGGGCTCGAGCTCGTGCGGACGTCCGAGGGCCTTACGCTCACCGACGGCACGATGGAGTTGCGTGCCGATTTTGGCCGCATGCTTCCACGGCTCAAACAGGGCCGTTTGCAGCAAGAGCTACTGGTGAAGGCTGCGCGCGCAAAAGGCATCGAGCAACCATGGGCGATTGATGCCACGGCGGGCTTTGGCGAGGACTCGCTGCTGCTGGCAGCCGCGGGCTTTACCGTCGATCTGTATGAACAGGATTGCGTGATCGCGGCGCTTCTCAAGGATGCCTTGGATCGAGCGGCGGGCGATTCGGTGCTCGCTGCCGCCGTGGCGCGCATGCGCTTACATGCGGGCGAGGACAGCATTGCCGGCCTTCGCCATACGGCCGAGCTGATCGGGCAGGGCGAGCTCGCGACTCCCGACGTGGTGTATCTGGACCCCATGTTTCCCGAGCGCACCAAGAGCGCGGCGGTCAAAAAGAAGTTTCAACTCTTGCATCATTTGGAACAGCCGTGTGCCGATGAGGAGGCGCTGGTTAAAGCTGCGCTTGCGGCACGGCCGCGCAAGGTCGTTATCAAGCGGCCGGTGAAGGGGCCGCTACTTGCCGGCGTTAAGCCGAGCTATCAGCTGGCGGGCAAGGCCGTTCGCTACGATGTCTTGGTGCCGCCGCGCCCGTAGCTTGCGTGCGATGGCCGGCGCTTCGTCAGCGCCGTGCCGATGCGGGACCTATTTCCAGGGGTGCGACGTCAGATGCCATCCGCCGCAGTATTCGCATTTGTAGCAGGCAAGGCCGCGCCGCCCGCGGTTTTCGCAGTCGGCCATAACGGCCTCGGCCTCGGCGCGTGTGTCGTAACGGTTTTTGCGTTCGCACGACTTGTAGCGCCAGGCTTCATCGCGCTCGGCGTCCAGGGCGTCGCGGCGCTCGTCTTCGCGTGCAAACAGGTCGCTCATATCGCCGCCCGTGGCAGCGCCCAAAAACTCGCTTTTGGCTTTTGACCAGGCGGCTCGCTTTTTGCTCCCCATCTGCTTCGCGCCCCTCTCCAAACGTTGGTATCATTGCTCAATCAAAGTGATACCAATAAACGTGAGGTCGCCGCGTGATGATCAGAAAAACCCTCGATACCGACATTCCCGCCGTCATGGCTATCTATGACGCTGCCCGCGCTTTTATGCGCGCGCATGGCAACGCCACGCAGTGGCCGGTAGGCACGCCCTCGGCCGAGCAGCTCAAAAGCGATATTGCCGCGGGCGGTAGCTATGTGTGCGAGGAAGACGGACGCGTGGTGGCGACGTTTGCCTTTCTGCCGGGGCCGGACAGTTCCTACGATGCGATTGAGGGCGGCCAGTGGCGCAGCGATGCCCCGTATGCTGTGCTGCACCGCGTGGCATCCGACGGCACTACGCATGGCGTCGCGGCCGCGATGTTTGCCTTTGC
>CAKUGA010000032.1 GCA_934654515.1 uncultured Collinsella sp.
AAGAGCTACGAGATCCAGCCCGTCACCACCATCATGAGCTCGGTCAACCAGCTCGTCGCCACGCTCCAGACCACCCGTCAGTCGCTCGACCGCTCCTTGCTGCGCCTGACGGCCCTTGAGCTCGACGACTACGTTACGCTCGCCGACATCACCGGCATTTTCTCGAGTTTCGAGATCATGCAGCAGGCAAAGACTGAGCTTAAGGATTGCATTGTCAAGCTGGGCAACCAGGGCAAGCTCGTGCAGATGCAGCTCGAGCAGCTCGCCGGCTCCAGCATGGATACCGAGTACGACCTGATGATCCGCGACTATGCAAGTGATTCCTCCGAGGCAAACGCCGAGAAGATTCGCGCTGAGCTTGCCCGTATGACGCCCAAGGACCTGTCCGACCCACAGCATGTGGCGGCGGTTCTGGGTTACGACGACCTGGACGAGGACTCCGTCATGACGCCGCTGGGCTTGCGCACGCTTTCTCGCGTGTCCGTCGTGCGCGACGGCGTGGCCGAGAAGATCGTCGACGAGTACGGCTCACTGCAGGAGCTCATGGACGACATCAGCGAAGATCCGGAGCGCCTGGGCGACTTTGGCGTCAATAACCCTGCCATTCTTGCGGACTCGCTGTACCGCATGAAGGGCACCAAACAGGGAAACGCATAATGGCGCCCGTATGTGCCGTGGTCGTTGCCGGCGGCAGCGGCCAGCGCTTTGGAAATCCCGGCGGCAAGCAGCTCGTTAACGTGGCGGGCCGTCCGCTCATGAGCTGGTCCATCCGTGCGTTCGATCGTAGCGACAAGGTCGGCCACATCGTGGTGGTGTGTCCTTCCGAGCGCCGTGCCGAGATGCGCCGCCTGGCCATCGACCCGTTTGACTATGACACGCCCATCAGCTTTGCCGATGCCGGCGATACCCGCCAGGATTCCACCCGTGCCGGCGTGCATGCGGCTCCGGCGGGTTTCGAATATGTCGCCATCCACGACGGCGCCCGTCCGCTCATTACGACCGAGGCCATCGATCATGCGATCGACGTGCTTGTGGGCGACCGCTCGCTCGACGGTGTCGTGTGCGGTCAGCCCGCGATCGACACGCTCAAGATCGTCGACGGCGATAATATTGTCGAGACGCCGCCGCGCGAGCTCTATTGGGCCGCGCAGACGCCGCAGATCTTTAGCGTCGACGCCATGAAGCGCGCTCACGCCGCTGCTATCGCCGAGGGCTTTATCGGTACCGACGATTCATCGCTGGTCGAGCGCATGGGCGGGCGCGTCCGCTGTGTCCAGAGCCCGCGCGATAACCTTAAGGTGACGGTGCCCGAGGACCTGCGTCCCGTAACCGCGATTCTGCTCGGTCGCATGGCCGAGGGAGAGGACCTTCCCCATGTTCAGTAACCTGCGCATTGGCCACGGCTACGACGTCCACCGTTTGGTGGAGGGGCGTCGATGTATCATCGGCGGGGTCGACATCCCCTACGAGCGCGGCCTGCTGGGCCACTCGGATGCCGATGTGCTCGCGCACGCCTTGGCCGACGCCATTCTGGGCGCCTGCCGCGGGGGAGACATCGGCAAGCTATTCCCCGACACCGATCCCGCCTACGAGGGCGCCGATTCGATGGTGCTGCTCGCTCGCGTGATGGACTATGCGCGCGAGCTGGGCTTTGAGTTTGTCGATGCCGATTGCACCATTGCCTGTCAGCAACCCAAGATCACTCCGCACCGCGATGCCATGCGCGCCAACCTTGCCCATGCTCTGGGCGTCGACGTGGAAAACGTGGGCGTCGCCGCCACCACGACCGAAAAGCTCGGTTGGGAAGGCCAAGGCGAGGGAATTGGCGCCTGGGCCGTCTGCCTGCTACAGAAAACCGTTAAGGAGTAACGAATGCGTATCTACAACAGCGCTACCCATAAAAAGGAAGAGTTCCAGCCCATCGAGTCCGGCAAGGTCCGCATGTACGTGTGTGGCCCCACGGTCTACGACAACATCCACATCGGCAATGCCCGCACGTTCATCAGCTTTGACGTGATTCGTCGCTGGCTCATCGCGAGCGGCTACGAGGTCACGTTCGCCCAGAACCTCACCGATGTCGATGACAAGATCATCAAGCGCGCCAACGAGCAGGGCCGCACGGCCGCCGAGGTCGCGACGGAGTTCTCCGACAAGTTCATCGGCGTCATGCGCGCCGCCAACGTGCTCGATCCCGATGTGCGCCCCCGCGCCACCAAGGAGATCGGCCCCATGATCGCTATGATCAAGACGCTTATCGAGCAGGGCCATGCCTACGCCGTCGATAACGGCGACGTGTACTTTGCCGTGCGCAGCGATCCCAACTATGGTCAGGTCTCGGGCCGCAACATCGACGATCTGATGGTTGGCGCGCGCATCGAGGAGAACGAGGACAAGAACGACCCGCTCGACTTTGCCCTGTGGAAGGCCGCCAAGCCCGGCGAGCCCAGCTGGCCGAGCCCCTGGGGCGAAGGCCGTCCCGGTTGGCACACCGAGTGCGCCGCCATGGTGCATCGCTACCTGGGCACCCCGATCGACATCCACGGCGGCGGCTCCGACCTTGCCTTCCCGCATCACGAGAACGAGTGCGCCCAGGCCACCTGCGCCTGGCACCAGGGTTTCTCCAACACCTGGATGCACACGGGCATGCTGCTGGTCGACGGCGAGAAGATGTCCAAGTCGCTCGGAAACTTCTTTACGCTGGCCGAGGTGCTCGAACAGCACTCTGCCGCGGCCCTGCGCCTGCTAATGCTGCAGACGAGCTATCGCTCGCCGCTTGACTTCTCCTGGGAGCGCCTGGATGGTGCCGAGAACTCGCTCACACGCATTGTCGGTACGGTCGAGAACCTGCGCTGGGCCGCGAACCATGCGACGGCCGATGCCGATGAGGCAGCATCCGAGGCGTTTGCCGCTAAGGCCGCCGAGGCCCGTGCCGCCTTTAAGGAGTGCATGGACGACGACTTTAACACTGCCGGTGCCATGGGTGCTGTCTTTGGCTTTGTGACCGAGTGCAACCAGTACCTGGAACAGGCGGGCGATGCTGCCGACAAGGCCGCTGCGCTTGCTGCCGCCGATACGCTGGTTGAGCTGCTTGACACATTTGGCGTTGAGCTTCCCGAGCCCAAGGTCGAGCTGCCGCTGGGCCTGCTGGGCGTTGCCGCCGGCCTGGTCGCCTACACGGGCGACGACGTGGACGAGGCCGCTGCCAAGATTCTCGAGGCCCGCGCCGAGGCCCGCGCCGCCAAGAGCTGGGATCTGGCGGATGCCATCCGCGATCAGCTCAAGGACCTGGGCCTGACGATTGAGGATACCGCCGCCGGCACCCGTATTAAGACTCTCTAATCCCCGCGGGTTTCCCAAGCACCCGACCGCCCGAGCCACGGCACCTTGCCTTTCAATCGTCGGGCATGACCTCAAGGTCTATGCCCTCCTCTTTCAAGGCAATCTGCCGCACCTCGGGCGGTCGGTCTATTTGTTTCGTTTGATAATTGTGTTAAGGAGGCCGTTTTATGGCCGACAATCGTAAGCGTGCGCCTCGTGGTGGCAAGCAGGCTGCTTCTGGCTCGCGTCCGATTCGCCGCAATGACCGCGCTGCCGCTCCCAAGGGCCAGCGCGATCGCACCCAGGCCGCACGTCCGCAGCGCGATCGCAACCGCGACAACGTTCAGGTTCCCAAGGGCGAGTTTATCGAAGGTCGCCGTGCTGCCGCCGAGGCGTTGCGCACCGGCTTTCCCGTCAAATGCGCGCTCATCGCCGAGGGCGGGGAGCGCGATGCCGCCTTGTCGCGCCTGGTCGACGACCTCAACGCCGCGGGTGTCCGCATTAAGTATGTGCCGCGCGCGCAGCTCGATGCGCTGTCGAGCCATGGCGCTCATCAGGGCATTGCGCTCGAGGTGGGGAATTTCCCCTATGCCGATGTCGCCGATATCCTCGATCGCGCGGGTGACGGACCGGCGCTCGTCGTCGTGCTCGACCATGTGACCGACGATGGCAACTTTGGTGCGATCGTGCGCTCCGCCGAGGTCGTGGGCGCGGCGGGCGTCATCATCGCCAACAAGCGCGCCGCCGGTGTGACCGTCGGCAGCTACAAGACCTCTGCTGGTGCTGTCATGCATCTGCCCATCGCACAGGTTCCCAACATCGCTCGAGCGCTCGACGACCTCAAGGCCGCTGGCTTTTGGGTGGGCGGTGCTTCCGAGCATGCCGAGGGCAGCTGCTGGGATGCTCCCTTCGAGGGCCGCGTGGCGCTCGTTATGGGCTCCGAGGGCGACGGCATCTCGCGCCTGGTGCTCGAGAAATGCGACTTCTTGACCAAGCTTCCCCAGCGCGGCATGACCGAGAGCCTCAATGTTGCCCAGGCGACCACGGCGCTGTGCTTTGAGTGGCTGCGCCGCAATGCCGGCGAGCTCATGGGGGAGGAGTAGCGCATGTCCAAGAAGAACCGCGCCAAGTCCAAGGCCAAGCGCTTTGGCGAAGGCTCGGCCAAGCCGATTGTTTCGGCCGCGACCTATGGCGTGGGCGGCAATGCGTTTGCGCAGGCCATCGCCGATCCGGTCTCGACGGTGCACTCCAATAAGCCCGAACTGCTGGTGGTCGACGGTTACAACGTGATCCACTGCACGCCCCGCTACGAAAAGCTCGTGTACGACCATTCTGACGATCCATATTCCAGCGATGTCCACGATATGGCGCGTACCGCACTCATCAACGATGTTGCGGCGTTTGCCCAGGGACGTTACGAGGCCGTGATCGTCTTTGACGGTGCAGGCAACATCTCCAGCGAGCGCCCCAACCTGCCGGCCCGCGGCGTGCGCATTGAGTTCTCGCCGACGGGCGTTTCCGCAGACACCGTGGTGCAGAAGCTCTGCATCGAGGCACGCGAGGAAGGCCGCGCGTGCTCCGTGGTATCGAGCGATGGCACCATCCAGGCCGTCGTCATGGGCAAGGGCGTCACGCGCATCTCGAGCCGCATGCTGGTGGACGAGCTCAAACAGATTGACAACGACGTGCACGAGGCCGAGGAGGCACCCCAGATCAAGATGACCCTGGGCAGCCGCCTAAGCCCCGAGGCACTGGCAAAACTCAAGGCCCTGCGCGGGAGGTAGGGGAGCGGCCGTAGCTGTGGCGTAAATGCATAACGCTATGTAGTCCTGTTGCGCCTCGTCCGCAATTCCTTTATTCTTAACTGGCTTCGCGCGAAAGCGCCAAGTGTGCCAGTGTGGCGCAACGGTAGCGCAATTGATTTGTAATCAGTGGGTTGCAGGTTCGATTCCTGTCACTGGCTCCATGAGAGTTTCGGGCTCTGTCTTTATATGGGACAGGGCCCGTTTCTTATATGTGCCGGAATCGAACCCGCAAGGGCGCGAGCGTTAAGCGAACGCGGAGCATTCGTAGCGAGCGGGCGAGGGTGCCGGCAGGCAGCCGAAGCCGGAGCGGATTCGCGAAGCGAATACGCGGACTTCCTGTCACTGGCTCCATGAAAGTTTCGGGCTCTGTCTCTAAATGGGACAGGGCCCGTTTCTTATTTGATGGGTCATCGGGTTCGGTGTTCGTCTCGTTCCCTAGTTTGTCTCGATCTGTAACACGAGGAGGCGGAAAACGTGTCTAGTTGTTACAGATTTAGATAGATAGTAGAAGTGACGGCGAATCATCTCGATCTGTAACATCTGGACCAATATTCAGCCTCTTACTGTTACAGAACAAGACGGAAGTGGCGAGATGTCTGACTGCCCTGTATGAGCGTGGATTTCCGGACGCACGAGGGTGGAAAATCTCCCGCCTGGAGAATGAGCGTGGATAATCTCCCACTTTGGTCGCAAAGCCATGTCAAAAATGGGAGATTATCCACGCTCGATTTCTAACGGGAGAAAATCCACGCTCGTATCCTATATATAGATACGAATAAACCGATCTCGAAGACGCGACAAGTCCTGTTCACTCCACCACACCAAAGTGTTACCTCGGGAAATGTCACCAGTGCAGCAAAATCCACCGTCCTTCATATCCAAACTCAATAAAACCGCAGGTCAAAGCTATATAGATACGCCCGGAACCGTGTATCTAGAGGTTTTCGTTGACAGCCCCCAAGGTTGCATCGTATTATCTTTTTCGTTCGCGGGGGCGGCGGTCCAAAAGACCAAAGAACCTGCGGATACTTGAACGATTGGGAGTTTGCCCGAGTGGTTAATGGGGACGGGCTGTAAACCCGTTGGCTCTGCCTACATAGGTTCGAATCCTATAGCTCCCACCCGTCAAGTGCCTGTATAGCTCAGTCGGTAGAGCACTTCGTTGGTAACGAAGAGGTCACCAGTTCAAGTCTGGTTGCAGGCTCCATCCGGCGGTGTAGCTCAGTTGGTTAGAGCACACGGTTCATACCCGTGGCGTCACTGGTTCGAATCCAGTCACCGCTACCATAGGTAACACGGTGGCTTCTCAATAGTATGTTGAGAGGCCACTATGGTATAAAGGCAAAGTCCCGTCCGGGGACGACCTGTTTAGAGGAGGGCTTTATGGCCAAAGAGAAGTTTGAGCGCACTAAGCCGCATGTTAACATCGGCACCATTGGTCACGTCGACCACGGCAAGACCACGCTGACCGCCGCCATCACCAAGGTTCTCTCCGAGACCGAGGGCTGCAAGGCTGACTTCACTGCGTTCGAGAACATCGACAAGGCTCCCGAGGAGCGCGAGCGCGGCATTACGATCTCCGTCTCCCACGTCGAGTACGAGACCGCTGCCCGTCACTACGCTCACGTTGACTGCCCGGGCCACGCTGACTACGTCAAGAACATGATCTCCGGTGCTGCTCAGATGGACGGCGCTATCCTGGTCATCGCCGCTACCGACGGCCCCATGGCTCAGACCCGCGAGCACATCCTGCTCGCCCGTCAGGTCGGCGTTCCCTACATCGTCGTCTTCCTGAACAAGTGCGACATGGTCGACGATGACGAGCTCATCGACCTCGTCGAGATGGAGACCCGTGAGCTCCTCTCCGAGTACGATTTCCCCGGCGACGACATCCCCGTCATCCGTGGTTCCGCTCTGGGCGCTCTCGAGGGCGACGCCAAGTGGATGGACGCCATTCGCGAGCTCATGAACGCTGTCGACGAGTACATCCCGACGCCTGCTCGTAACAACGACCTCCCCTTCCTGATGGCCGTTGAGGACGTTATGACCATCTCCGGCCGTGGTACCGTTGCTACCGGCCGTGTCGAGCGCGGTGAGCTCAAGCTCAACGAGCCCGTCGAGATCGTCGGCATCAAGGATACCCAGAACACCGTTGTTACCGGTATCGAGATGTTCCGTAAGTCCATGGACTTCTGCGAGGCTGGCGACAACGTCGGTCTGCTGCTCCGCGGCATCAAGCGCGAGGACATCGAGCGCGGCCAGGTTCTCTGCAAGCCCGGTTCGGTTACCCCGCACACCAAGTTCACCGGTGAGATCTACGTTCTGACCAAGGAGGAGGGCGGCCGTCACACCCCGTTCTTCGATGGTTATCGTCCTCAGTTCTACTTCCGTACCACCGACGTTACCGGTACGGTCAAGCTCCCCGAGGGCACCGAGATGGCTATGCCTGGTGACCACATCACCATCGAGGGCGACCTCATCCACCCGATCGCCATGGAGGAGGGCCTGCGCTTCGCTATCCGCGAGGGTGGCCACACCGTCGGTTCGGGCATCGTCTCCACGATCATTGAGTAAATTAGCTCTTTGATATAGCTGACTTAGAGAACCCGGCACTTATATGGGTGCCGGGTTCTTTTCTGCAATGGATATTGAGCCGTTGCTGGTGTCGAGAGGATCGATAATGGTCCTGGATGCACCGTCGATTAGCTCTCGATGGCTTCATTGATGTGTTCCAAATATGAATGGATCCACCGAGAACCAATTGACTCGAGGTTTTCATTGACAGCACTTACGTGGAGCTGATAAAGTAACAACTCGTGCCCGTACGGGGCGGAAATGAAAGGTTCAGGATACATGCGTACTCTAGTTACTCTTGCGTGCACTGAGTGCAAGCGCCGCAACTATACGACCACCAAGAACAAGTCGACCATGCCTGATCGTATGGAGATCAAGAAGTATTGCCCCTGGTGCCGTCACCACACGCTGCACAAAGAGACTCGCTAGTCTCTAGTCATATACGCCAGTAGTTCAATTGGTAGAGCATCGGTCTCCAAAACCGAGTGTTGAGGGTTCGAGTCCTTCCTGGCGTGCCAGTCATTATTCCGTAAGCTCCCAATTGGGGGCTTACGGTTTACTCATGTATAAGCGCATTGCGCGGAGGTAACCCAAATGGCCAACAAGAAGAACAAGAAGAAGGCTCAGCAGCCGGCACCTGCCAACAACGCTGCCGCCAACTCCAAGGTTGAGGCCAAGAAGGCCGTTGCCAAGAAGAACGAGAAGGCTGCGAAGTCCAAGAAGAACGAGAAGCCTGGTTTCTTCGCCCGCACCAAGAAGTATTTCGCTTCGGTCAAGTCCGAGATGAAGCGTGTCACGTGGCCCGACAAGAAGGAGCTCGTGAACTACTCGGTTGTCGTTTGCGCTTCTCTGATCGTCGTCGGCGTCGTCATCGCTCTGCTCGATGCTGGCTTTGGCGAGGCTCTTGCTCTGTTCTCTGGATTGAGGGGCTAAACCATGTCTAAGCGTTGGTACGTCGTTCACACTTACTCTGGATACGAGAACCGCGTTAAGTCCGATCTCGAGCATCGTATCGAGACCATGGGCATGCAGGATCGTATCTTTGATATCGAGATTCCTATGGAGCGCGTCACCGAGATTAAAGAGGGTGGCAAGCGCGAGACCAAGGATTCCAAGATCTTCCCGGGTTATGTCCTGGTCCGCATGGAGATGGATGACGATGCTTGGACGTGCGTTCGCAACACGCCCGGCGTCACCGGTTTCCTGGGCGGCAACGGCAAGCCCGCTCCGCTTTCCCGCGACGAGTACAACAAGATGACTCGTCGTCCCGGTAAGGGCGATTCGCCCAAGCGCACCTCGGTTGATATTCAGGTCGGCACGTCCGTCCGCGTCACCGATGGCCCGCTTACCGACTTTGATGGCAAGGTCTCCGAGGTTAACACCGAGGCTGGCAAGCTCAAGGTCACGCTGATGATCTTTGGCCGCGAGACGCCGGTCGAGCTCGACTTTAACCAGGTCGCTGTCATCGCTTAAGTTTTCGTCCGTTCGCGCGAGCGTGCTTCTTCTGTGACTGCTCATCTCAGGAGTGCTTCTAACACGTGCGTGCTTACGATATAGCAAGTACTTCACACTCGTGATTCGAAAGGAATGACCATGGCTGAGAAGAAGGTTGCCAACGTCATTAAGCTCCAGATTCCTGCTGGTGCCGCTAACCCCGCTCCTCCCGTCGGCCCCGCCCTGGGCGCTGCTGGCGTGAACATCATGCAGTTCTGCCAGGCCTTTAACGCCGAGACGCAGGACAAGAAGGGCGACATCATCCCCGTTGAGATCTCTGTCTACGAGGATAAGTCCTTCTCCTTCATCACCAAGACCCCGCCGGCGGCTCACCTCATCAAGAAGGAGCTGAACCTCAAGTCTGGTTCCGCTAAGCCCCAGGCCGACAAGGTCGGTCAGCTCTCTCAGGAGCAGCTCACCAAGATCGCCGAGATCAAGATGCCGGACCTCAATGCCAACGACATTGACGCCGCCAAGAAGATCATCGCCGGTACCGCCCGCTCCATGGGCGTCACCATCGCTGAGTAGCGATTTCTTTAGGTAATGACGGGTGCTCCGACCGGGGCGCCCGTTATATGTGTGCAATAGGGCACACGATACGATGTGGGAGGGCTCACGCCCGTTTAACCACAGGAGGTAATGCACATGGCTAAGCATGGTAAGAGCTATAACGCCGCTGCCGAGAAGATCGACCGCGCCACGCTCTACACCCCCCTTCAGGCTGCCAAGCTCATCAAGGAGCTCGACACCGCCAAGTTCGACGAGACCGTCGAGGCCCACTTCCGTCTGGGCATCGATACTCGTAAGGCTGACCAGAACATCCGTGGTTCCATCTCCCTGCCCCACGGCACCGGCAAGACCGTTCGTGTTGCCGTCTTCGCCGAGGGCGAGAAGGCCCGCGAGGCCGAGGCTGCCGGCGCCGACATCATCGGTTCCGACGAGCTCGTCGCCCAGATCCAGAAGGGCGAGATCAACTTCGACGCCGCTATCGCTACGCCGAACATGATGGCCAAGGTTGGCCGCATCGGTAAGATCCTTGGTCCCCGTGGCCTCATGCCGAACCCCAAGCTCGGCACCGTGACCATGGACGTCGCCAAGATGGTCTCCGAGCTCAAGGCTGGCCGCGTTGAGTACCGCGCCGACCGTTACGGCATCTGCCACGTGCCCTTGGGCAAGAAGTCCTTCTCTGAGCAGCAGCTCGTCGAGAACTACGCTGCCCTGTACACCGAGATCCTGCGCGTCAAGCCCTCTTCTGCTAAGGGCAAGTACGTCAAGTCCATCTCCGTGTCTTCCACCATGGGCCCTGGCGTCAAGGTCGATCCCGCTGTCCAGCGCGACTTCCTGGCTGAGTAACTTTTAGTTACTGCCTGAGCAAAGCAAGCATTGCTAAAGAAACCCGGTTCTGCCTCGTGCAGGACCGGGTTTCTTGCTATCTCGGGGTAAAACCAACACGAAGGGGACAGGCATCTTTGTGGTGGTCTGATGCGATGCCCTCGTAGCTTAAGGCATCGGGGGCATCTTTAACCGTTCACGGCAAAAAGGCTACCGCTCACGCATTAATTTCTACGATGTTTAAACAAGACGTATAATCCAATCAAATTTGGCATTATTGTGCCGAGAGGTGCAGTGGAAATTGCAGTTGATGTATTGCCTTGCAGCATTGATTTGCCGTGATTGTTTTGTTGGTGCGCTAGAAGCATAAACAACTCGTAAACGCATCGGCAACCGAACAGCGGCATCGATGGGAACGAGAGGGCTGCTAACTCTCGACTGAACTTGCATGAAGCAACGCCTTGGCTGCGCGCCGCGACACACCGCCGCGGCGGGACGAACGTGCTCGGGGGAGTCATCATGTTCAAGCACGCAGACCGAAAAGACGGGGACACCGAATTTGCCAAGGGAACGGGGGGGGGGTCGCCTCGACGGAGATGCCCAGCGTCGTTGCTTTCGCAAGACACGCCTGAAGGCCGCCTTTGCTGCCAAGATTGCCCTGGTCACCATTGCCTCGGCTGTGATGATCATGCAGACGATGCCCGTTTCCGCCATAGCCGAAGTGGTCGAGCAGGAGCAGCAAGACCAGCAACTGCTCGCAGGGGTCCAGAGTGCCAACGAAGGCTCCACTACAAATGAGGGCGAAGGCGACAACACTAGCGGCAACGGTGACGCGGCGAACGATTCCGCGCCCCAGGGCGATGTCACGCCCGACTCCGATACTTCCGACTCATCCTCGACCGACAACGCCGGCAAGGATGATGCCGCCACGGCGTCCGCAGCCAACACCGCCGACGGTACGGACGCCGACTCAACCGGCGTCGTCGACGCCTCCAACTTCGACAGTCCGAACGTCAAGCTCGTTGCCCCGTCGGCACAGTCCGAACAGGCACTCGCGGCGCAGGTATCTCCCTCGGCTCTGCGTGCGGCGAAAAAGCAGGGCAAGCAGGAGCCACAGACTAATAATCAGAATCCCATCTCGGGCGACGACCAACGCATTGAGAACATCACCGTTGCTTGGGTGACGCCCGATGACGTCGA
Source organism: uncultured Collinsella sp. (assembly GCA_934654515.1). GTDB lineage: Bacteria > Actinomycetota > Coriobacteriia > Coriobacteriales > Coriobacteriaceae > Collinsella. Next base: position 11,724 of record CAKUGA010000032.1, read on the forward strand.
TGACAACAGCCCGGCGCGTCTTTCCCTCGTGCCCAAAACCGACGAGTTCTCGGTCAAGATGAAGCTCTCGGTCGCACTCTCGGGCCAGTACAGCTACAAGGAGGGCGAGATCCAAATCGTCGTCCCCAAGTACATTTTCTCCGACCGCGACGGCAAGCCGGCGGGCGAGCTGGAGGCGGCGGTCCCCGAGGCGCCGAGCCAGCAGTCCACGTTCGCCTACACCGAGATGGACGACAGCTACGTGCTGAGCAACACCTGCGAACTTTCCGCCGCCACGCAGGCGAGCTTTGAGTTTGCCGTACACAAACTCGATCCTATCGAGCTTGTGGGCAACGGTCAGCTCGCCGACGGCGAGAAGGCGCCCGCTGCTGACGCCCTTCCCACCGAGCTGGAGAAGTACGTCACCGACAACTTCTACGGCACGGTTAACCTCACCACGCACGCCGGCAATGTGCTTTCCATGACATCCAATAAGCTCGACACGAGCGTGGACACGCGAGAGGCCATCAACGGTGCTGAGCTGCGCGGTCAGAGTCTCTCCGAGAACTGGCCTTCCAATTGGCCCGAGGAGCTCAAGCCCGCCGATGCCGACAAGTACATCTATATTGACTGGTACTCATGGACAAGTGCGCGTGGAAACCAAAAGTACGTGCTGCAGGGATCGACCAACGGCGGCGATAGCGGTTACAAGGCGAAGCTTTTGGGCGTGAGCTATAACGGCAAGACGGTCGGTAACAAGGGCGACGATGCCACGCAGGATATTCGCTTTACCGCCGAGAATTGCCTTGATTATGTGAGCTCCAATAACAGTACGGGCTATTTGCACACCTACATGGCATACCCCAAGGACCAGTTTGAGCTGGGTAGGCACTATGAGCTTAAGCACAAGGTAAACTACACACTCACCTCGGCAGATGATCACGAGGTCACTTCTGCCCCGGCAACAGCGCAGCTTACCTACTCTCCTATCAAGTTCCAAGACCCACGCGGGCATTTTAACGTGTTCAAGTATTCCAACGGCTCGTACTCGAGCAAGCGTGGCAAGTACGATAACTACCCCTATGCGCTCGATAGCCTGCGTTTGGGACGCGACGCCGTGTGCTGCTACGATGTGAAGACCGTTGGCTTTACCGGACCCTGGACCACGGACAGGGGCGGCAAGACCGACTACAACCAATTCCTCGCAGGTGATTACGGCAAGCAGGCCGTGCGCATGGAGACCTCCGATTACTCGGTGCGCTTCGACCATACCGACGATGACCTCACGGCGGACGACTTTGAGTTTGAGGGCGTGAGCGTCGACAAGCCCACGGTCTACGGCTACCAGCGTTACACGCAGACGGGTTATGGCTATTACGAGGCCTCCGACGGTGTTGTTCGCTATGGCAGCATCGGGGCGGGCAGCTACGGCTATGTGGTGGACGGCGGCAACGCCAACCAGCCCGATATCGAGGTCTGGGGCTCGGTGAAATCAGGTACCGAGGGGGGCGACAACTGGGTGCGCTACGGCACCGTCAGCTACCGTTCCGGTACAGTCGCCGTGGAGCCGCAAAACGGTGCGAGCGTGAGCGCAGACGGAACGCGACTGCTGTTCCCCAAGGACGCCGGCGTAACCGATATCAGGACCTGTTTGAGCACCAAGGCGGCGGGCGTCACCTATACCATGCATCCCTATGTGCGCCTTAAGCCCACGGAGCGCATCCGTGCACGCGTGGACCAGCTCTTTAAGGACTCCGATACGCCCGAGACGATCCTGCGCAACACTGCCAAGTCGTACAACTACGACTTCAACGGTGACCTGATCGTGGAATGTGGCCCCAAGAGTGCTGACGATTACCTGACGGGTGCGGCATCGGGCATCAGCATGGACAAGGGCGTGAAATACGATACCGATAAGGACGGGCAGACGACCACGCTCCACTACACGGCTAATGTGTACGAGCAGACCAACCTCACGACCCTTTCCGACTACAACGAGGCCGCGGCGGCGGGCATCTTTACGCCCGATACGGCCGGCACCTTCTACGATCTGCTGCCCAAGGGCGTTGAGCCCAGGCTGGGCACCGTCAAACTCAATGGCGACAACGCGGTGGAGAGCGTGAGCCTCAAGCGCAACTATAAGGGCACTGGGCGTACGCTCATGACGGTGAAAGCGCGCGTTACCCCCAATCCGAAGTATCGCAGCAGGTGGAGCGCCGGCAACCAGCCCTACGACGGCTACGGCGATAAAATCACGCTGACGTTCGACGCCGTATACTCGTTCGACACCGAGCGTGACTATGGATCCACGCTCGTCAACAACATTGCCTACGAAAGCGCGGAGCCCAGCTGGGGCACCATCGCCGGCTACAAGGGCGAGCCTGACAACCCGCTTGCGGGTAACAACCAGGCGTCCAAGGACGCGGTCAAGGGCGTCGAGGATGCCATGACCGACCTTGATCCCGAGAGCGATAACTCGTCGTTCGTATATGCCCGCGTATCGGTCAAGCTCGACCACCTGTCGTGGTCGGTGGCGCAGCTCGACAAGAAGGTCGATACCAACGACGAGGGCGCGTGGAGCTCGGGCCTCGACAAGGACGGCGCTCGCAACGTCTTTGAGAACGGCGTGTACAGCTACCGCATCTCGCTCAACAACCCCGACAACTCGAGTGCCAAGGACGTCCGCTTCTTCGATGCGATCGATGCGTTCGACCCGGCGAGCAAGACCATCCAAGGAGACAAGCCCGATGCGGGCGATGTCATGTGGAAGGGCCACCTGCTGGGTGTGGACGTGAGTGCTCTTGAGCGTGCGGGTGCCGATCCGCATGTGTACTATTCGACGGTGCCGGCAGACCAGCTTACACTCGATTCCGAGAGCAAGGAGGCTCAAGCCGACCTCAAGGATCGCTCCATCTGGACGCCGGC
>CAKUGA010000033.1 GCA_934654515.1 uncultured Collinsella sp.
CGCTCGCCATCATCCGCGCCGTCTTTGCCAAGGGCTACGTCAAGAACAAGGTCATGGAGTTCGTGGGCCCCGGCATCTCGAGCATGACGACCGACTACCGCAACGGCGTCGACGTCATGACCACCGAGACCACCTGCCTTTCCTCCATCTGGGCAACCGACGAGGACACGCACGCGTTTTTGACCATGCACGGTCGCGGCGACGACTACCGCGAGCTCAAGCCCGCCGATGTCGCCTACTACGACGGCTGCGTCGAGGTCGATCTGTCGAGCATCAAGCCCATGATCGCCCTGCCGTTCCATCCTTCCAACGGCTTTGAGATCGATGAGCTCAACGAGAACCTCGAGGACATCCTGCACGAGGTGGAGCTCGAGGCTGCCAAGATCGGCGAGGGCAAGACGCACTTTAGCCTGCTCGACAAGGTCGTCGACGGCAAGCTGCACGTGCAGCAGGGCGTTATCGCCGGCTGCTCGGGCGGCAACTACGACTCCGTGGTCCAGGCTGCCCGCGTGCTCAAGGGCGCCAACACCGGCTGCGGCGAGTTCTCGCTGTCGGTCTATCCCACGAGCCAGCCCGTGGCGCTCGAACTTACGCGCCGTGGCTATATCTACGACCTTATGGAGGCCGGCGCGATCGTGCGCACGGCATTCTGCGGCCCGTGCTTTGGTGCCGGCGACACGCCTGCCAACAACGGCCTGTCCATCCGCCACACCACGCGCAACTTCCCCAACCGCGAGGGTTCCAAGCCGGGCAATGGCCAGCTGAGCGCCGTGGCCCTGATGGATGCCCGCTCCATTGCGGCGACGGCTGCTAACGGCGGCGTCCTGACGCCGGCGACCGACCTGCCCGAGGAGACTTGGGACGAGGCCTGCGAGTACACCTTTGACGACGCGCCGTACAAAAAGCGCGTGTACTGGGGCTTTGGCAAGGCGGAGCCGGCCGATGAGCTGGTCGAGGGCCCCAACATCAAGCCGTGGCCCGCGATGGAGCCCCTCGGCGACGACATCCTTCTCAAGGTGTGCTCCAAGATCATGGACCCGGTCACCACGACTGACGAGCTGATCCCATCGGGCGAGACGAGCTCCTTCCGCTCCAACCCGCTGGGCCTGGCCGAGTTTACGCTGAGCCGTCGCGATCCTGCCTATGTGGGTCGCTCCAAGGAGGTCGACGCCGTGGAGAAGCGCCGCGTGGCCGGCGAGGCCGCGGGCGACCTGGCGGCACTCGATGCCGAGCTTGCCGGTGTGTTCGAGGCACTGGCCGGCGTGGGTGTCGCGGCCGATGCCAAGGCGACCGAGTACGGCTCCATGCTCTATGCCAAGAAGCCCGGTGACGGTTCCGCCCGCGAGCAGGCCGCGAGCTGCCAGCGCGTAATTGGCGGCCTGGCCAACATCGTCCACGAGTACGCCACCAAGCGCTATCGCTCAAACGTCATGAACTGGGGCATGGTGCCCTTCCAGATGGAGGCCGAGCCCAACTTTGAGGTGGGCGACTACGTCTTTGTGCCGGGCATCCGTGCCGCGCTCGATGGCGACCTCAAGAACATCGCCGCCTACGTGGTGCGCGCCGATGGTGCGGTCGAGCAGATTGAGCTCTACATTGCCGATATGACGGCCGAGGAGCGCGCCATCGTCAAGGCCGGCTGCCTCATCAACTACAACAAGTTCAAGACCGCTGCCGAGTAACTCTGCTGTACGCCCCGGACACACCTTTCCCTCGTGCTCACGCGCTTCGCGAGGGTCGCCCGAGGGAAAGGTGTGTCCGGGGCTACCGCGACGTTCTCGTTGGGTCTTGAGGGACGCTAAAAATAGACTTGCTTGATGCCGCCTCTTTTATTGGGGCGGCATCTTTGTCGAAAACCACCACATTGGGGACAGGCACCTTTGTGGTGGTTCAGGTTGTCTCGATCTGTAACACCTGAGTTGCTAAAAGCGGGCCTGGTGTTACAGATTGAGATTTTCGGCTGGGGTGCCCGCGGTTTGTCTCGATCTGTAACAGGTAGACCCTTATTTGCCGAGTAGTTGTTACAGATTTAGATAAACGGAAGCTGCTGAACATTTCATCTCGATCTGTAACATCTAGGACTAAAAATGACCTCTAGATGTTACAGATCGAGATTGTTGAGAGCCGGAGCCGAAACCATCACAAAGGTGCCTGTCCCCTTTGTGGTGGTGGGGGTGGGCTTGATGTTGTTGTAATCGTTGAGCGGCATTTTAATGGACGGCCCTATAGGATTTCATCCTGGCTGGCGGGTTTGGTTGTTTTGGGAATGCCGAGCTTGGATGAGACGAAATCGTCAACATTGCCTTTGATTCCATCTTTGGTGTAGACGGTGACCATATAGGTGCTGTGTCCGAATTCGCTCTTGTCGCGTATTGCCCAGGCCTGCCAGTAGGCGGCCCTGCCTCGCCCTTCTATTTTTCCGATACGGTGGAGTTCTGTTCGCTTCAACTTCTGGTCGTTGTCGATGAATCGGCCTACCTCCTCGGTGAGCCCACACTGTTCGAGCAGCTTGTCGAGGACTTGGTTCATGTGGTGCTCGCTGGCGTTTGGCGCGTAGTCGTAAGCGAGAGCAATGGAGGCAAGGGACTGGTCGTAGAGCAGACAGTTCGCCGCCGGAGGTTCAAGGCAGAAATAGGGGGAGCATCCGTCGATCTGATCGAGCAGTGGCAACTTTGACTGCCACATTCCGGTGGGAATTGCATCTTCGTAGAACACACCGCGGCAGACAAAGGAAAGCGAGGTGGCACGTGAGCCGGCGTCGATCATCCCGCAAAGATCGAAGGGCGAGGCGATACCAAGGGAAAAGGGCGCAACGACGATAAGGACGAGCATCAAGATGGGCACGGTGAGAATGGCGATGGCTTTACGGCCAGTGGAACGAGACGGCTTCATATTCGCTCCTTGAGACGAAGGGCTGTCAAGGACGAGACGATAGAAATGAATATCCTCGGATAACAATTCAATTCTAACCCCATAACGATCAAGAACAACAATATCGAATTCGTTGGGGTGGACTCTATTTCCTGAATACTGTCTGTAAACGGTATCATTAGCTCAACAGACATGGGCCAGTTTGTGGGGTGTTTTGCTGTGAGACGTTCTACCCGTATTGGATTGATTGCCTTGGCGCTGGTAGCTACTGCAATTGGCGTGTGCGTTGTTGGCATGGCGTTTCTGCCCGCTGCGGTGACGGAACCGGTGGTCAAGCCTGTGACTCAATCTGTCGAACTTCTGACTGGCGACGATAAGCCTGAGACCATTACCGTTGATTTTGATGAGCAGCCGGCGGTGCTAGGGATTAGCAATTATCCGCTCATTCAGCTTGGGGCCATGCGCTATACCATGGACGTGAGCCTAATCAGCAAAGCAACCGAGCTGCTCAAGGGCAAAACCTTTAAGCGTTGGTACGGATATGCGTCCTATCAAGCAAAAGCGAACGACATGGTTGGCGGATGTCACTCTTCCATCGAGCTGGACACTGCGAACGGCGCCAAGCTATGTGATGTCTCGTACGATCCGGGTTACGAGGGCAATGAGGGTCCGGGCATCTATATCATGGACGGCGATGCGGCCTATGTCATGGAGGGCGACCAGACCGAGCTCAACGATTTTATGGGCCAGTGTATCCAAGATGCCTATAAACAGACCTGCTTGCCCAACCCGCAGACTGCACGCGATAGTGGGTCTGCCCGTACATGGCTGTTCGAGGATGAGATGCCCTGGAGCGGCGAGTCGGGAAGTGCAGAGCCGGAGAAAGAGTAGAGAACGCGACTACCACAAAGGTGCCCGTCCCCTTTGTAGTGGTTCTCGGTTTGTCTCGATCTGTAACATCTTGGCCGCTAAAAGTGGGCTTGGTGTTACAGATTTAGATTATCGGTTCAGGCATCTTCCGTTTGTCTCGATCTGTAACAGGTGGACCCTTATTTGCCGAGTAGTTGTTACAGATTTAGATAAACGGGCGCCGCTGAGCATTTCATCTCGATCTGTAACATCTGAACCCAAAAACGGCCGCAAGATGTTACAGATCGAGACGGTTGGTCGTCGGGGTCGCGGCGGGCCGATATCTCAGTGCCTTATCCTTCAATCACTCAGAAAATCTTATATATAGAGACTTAGATTTGTGTATAAGATCGCGCAAAGCTGGCAACAATACTTCTCGAACAACGTGAAGCCGCCCCGTAGGGTGGCCGCCCCAAGAGAGGTGATTCCATGAGAATCGATAAGCTAGCAATGACGTCGCGCGAGGCGCTGCAGACCGCCATGAGCACGGCCGCCGACGCGCAGGCCGGCGCGGTGGAGCCGATTCACCTGCTGTCCGCCCTGCTCGGTGCCGGTGAGCGCAACATTTCCGTGATCATCGAGCGCATTGGAGCCGATCCGGCACAGCTCGCACGCTCCACGCAGGATGCCATCGACCACGCGCCCAAGGTTTCGGGCGAGGGCCAGCAGATGGGTCTTTCCAACGAGCTCGTCCGCGTCATCGAGAAGGCCGAGAAAAAGGCCACCAAGATGGGCGACAGCTTTGTGGTGACCGAGCATCTGCTCATGGCGCTTGCCGAGGACAAGGGCGAGGCGGGCCGCGTGCTGCGCGACGCCGGCGTTACCAAGGAGCGCATCGAGCAGGTCTACGAGGAGCTGCGCGGCGATGACCGCGTGACGTCTGCCGAGGACAAGACGCAGTTTGAGGCGCTGGAGCAGTACGGCCGCAACATCTGCGACCTTGCTCGCGCCGGCAAGCTCGACCCGGTCATCGGCCGTACCGACGAGATCCGTCGCACCATCCAGGTCCTGTCCCGCCGCACCAAGAACAACCCCGTGCTCATCGGCGAGCCGGGCGTCGGCAAGACAGCCATCGTCGAGGGCATCGCTCAGCGTATCGTGGCCGGCGACGTGCCGAGCACCCTGCGCGACCGCGACCTCATCGAGCTCGACATGAGCGCACTGGTCGCCGGCGCCAAGTATCGCGGTGAGTTCGAGGACCGCTTGAAGGCAGTGCTCAAGGAAGTGCAAAAGTCTGAGGGCAAGGTCATCCTGTTCATCGATGAGCTCCACACCATTGTGGGCGCGGGTGCCACCGAGGGCTCCATGGACGCCGGCAACATCCTCAAGCCGGCGCTCGCCCGTGGCGACCTGCACGCGATCGGAGCGACCACGCTCGACGAGTATCGCAAGTACATCGAGAAAGACGCGGCGCTCGCACGCCGTTTCCAGACAGTCATGGTTTCCGAGTCTACCGTCGAGGACACCATCTCGATCCTGCGTGGCCTCAAGGAGAAGTACGAGATCTTCCACGGCGTGCATATCACCGATAGCGCGCTCGTGGCCGCCGCCGACCTCTCCGATCGCTACATCGCCGACCGCTTCCTGCCCGACAAGGCCATCGACCTGGTCGATGAGGCGGCAAGCCGCCTGCGCATGGAGCTCGACAGCATGCCGGTCGAGATCGACGCCACCACGCGTCAGCTCACCCAGCTGCAAATCGAGGAGCAGGCGCTCATGAAGGAGACCGACGACGCCTCCAAGGAGCGTCTGGAGGCCCTGCGCCAGGAGATTGCTGAGGTCCAGGAAAAGCTCGGCGTGCAAAAGGCCGGCTGGCTCAACCAAAAGAACGCCATCGACCATGTGCAGGAGCTCAAGGGGCAGCTCGACGAGGCCAAGAGCGAGGAGGAGCGCGCGACGCGCAATGGCGATCTGGGCCGTGCGTCCGAGCTGCGCTACGCTGTGATTCCGGGTCTGCAGCAGCAGATTCAGGAGTCCGAGGCCGCGCTCGAGGCGCAGAAGGAGCAGAATGGCGAAGGCCTCAACGAGCAGGTGACCTCCGATGAGATCGCCGAGGTCGTGAGCGCTTGGACCGGCGTTCCCGTGTCCAAGATGATGCAGGGCGAGCTCGACAAGCTCAAGGGCCTGGAGGGTGAGCTGCATAAGCGCGTCATCGGTCAGGACGAGGCCGTCTCCGCTGTCGCGGCGGCCGTGCGCCGCAGCCGCGCGGGTCTCTCCGATCCGGACAAGCCCATCGGCAGCTTCTTCTTCCTGGGTCCCACCGGCGTGGGCAAGACCGAGCTCGCCAAGGCGCTGGCCGAGTGCCTGTTCGACGACGAGCGCGCGCTCGTGCGTATCGACATGTCCGAGTACATGGAAAAATTCAGTGTCCAACGTCTGATCGGTGCGCCCCCGGGATACGTGGGCTACGACGAGGGCGGCCAGCTCACCGAGGCCGTGCGCCGTCGTCCGTACTCCGTGATCTTGCTCGACGAGATGGAGAAGGCTCATCCGGACGTCTTCAACGTGCTGCTGCAGGTGCTTGACGACGGTCGTCTGACCGACGGCCAGGGTCGCCAGGTGTCCTTCAAGAACACGATCATCATCATGACGTCTAACGTGGGCTCCAAGGCTATCGCCGAGCTTTCCGGCAAGGACGAGGAGGGGATGCGCCATCAGGTCGACGCGGCCATGGCTCAGACCTTCCGCCCCGAGTTCCTCAACCGTATCGACGATATCGTGGTGTTCCATCCGCTCGGCATGGCGCAGATCGAGAAGATCGTCGACATCCAGCTTGCCGACGTCCGCGCACGCCTGGCTAAGGAGCGCATGACGCTTGCCATCACCCCGGCGGCCAAGCAGATGCTCGCCGTGGGCGGCCTGGACCCCGTGTTCGGTGCCCGTCCGCTCAAGCGTCTGGTGCAGCGTGAGGTCGTGGATGCCATTGCTGCCGCTATCATCGACGGCACGGTGCGCGAGGGCGATCAGGTGACGGTCGACGTCGACAAGGACGGCGGCTTTACCGTCGTGTGCGATAACACGCCGTCTGCCACCTACGAGGTGCCCGACGCCGAGTAGATTGTTGGGCCGTGCCTTAAAATCTACTGGCAGTCTCTAAACGCCAAGGGCGGCGGATCCAATTGGGTCCGCCGTCCTTTTTCGTGCGACAATCGATGGTGTTGAACGTGAGTACATGGCAAGGAGCTATGCAGATGACAGACAAGAACAAGACGAACACGCCGGCGACCGATGCCGCACCTGCCGCACCCAAGCCTGCGCCTAAGCCGGCACCCAAGCCGCGCGACCCCTACATCCGCGCCGAGAACGAGGACGATGACGGCTACGATCCCTACAGCGATCGCCGCCCCGAGCGCGAGCCGCTGTTCGAAGCCGACCCGTGGCGCTGAGTGCCACCCAAAAGGCCACTAATAAGTTGCGGTGAAATAGGGACTGTTTTGTGGTTTGACCAGCAAAAACAGTCCCTATTTCACCGCAACTGCGTTAGGGATGTGGGTGTTGGGCGGCTGTCTTCGGCCGGCTAGTTCTGGGCCTTGATGCTCGGCAGGAGAATCTGGGCGAGGTAGTCGGTCTCAAGTTTGGTCGCGGCGTCTGCCTTGCCGTCTTTGCCGACCAGTACGTTCTTGATCTGGCTATAGGTGTAGCGGTTACCGGTCGTGAGCTCGACAAGTTCGATGGCCGTGTCCATGGGGTAGGTCGACACGGGGTCCTGCGTGCGCCCGTTGATGGTCTGGGGCACCACATACGGATAGACGGGGCCGCTGGCGTAGACGGTGTAGCCGTTGCCCAGGTTGGCCGCACCCAAAACCGTATCGCCCTCATCGGGCGTAAAGCTCTCGCCCTCGCGTACCGCGACGAGCGTCACAATCGGCGTATCGCTGTCGCCGGCAAGATAGATGCATAGCGTGCTGCCATTTTGCCAAGTCTCGACCTTGCCGTACCACTCGACGGGGATATCGAGCTGGTAGAGGTCGGTTGCCTTGTGGCGGGCGTCGGCATCACGGGCCACCTGTGCCTTTTGCGCGCTTACGGCGTTGACGGCGGCATCACGGCGCGTAATTGCGGCCTGCTGAAGTATCTTGGCGGCAGCAGCGGAGCTCGCACCGCCCTCCTCGGCATACTTGGCGGCGGCATCGATCTGGTCGTCAGTCACCGTGTCAGCCGAAGGCACCTTGAGCTTAAAGATGGCCTCACCGCGCAAATCCTGTCCGTCGCTCTTGATCGTGACTTGCGCCTTGGTGGTCGGCACGGTATAGACGGTGCCGTCGGGCGCGATGGGGGAGGCGGCAATGGAGAGCGTGTAGTCACCGGGCAGCAGCTTAATGCCGCGACCGTGCTCGTCAACGTAGAGTGTTTCGCTCACGGAGGATCCGTCAGAATCCTGGCCACTCACCTGTACGGGAATCTTGGAGCCGGCGGAACAGTCGAGCCCCGCGGCATGTACACCAATCTGCACCGACATCATCGTGTGGGCATTGGCGGCGGCGATGGCAGCCTGCTCTTGCCGGTATCCGTTCCAGGCTGCGTAGCCTGCGCCGCCGGCGACAAGCGCAACGGCCACGACACCGGCGACCATTAGATTGCGGCGCTTGGGCGACATCTTGCGATGGCGGACCTCAGCTTCGCGTGCCGAGGGAACGGACGGCAGGGGAATATCGCCCATGGCGATGGTCTCGTCCACGGCGGGCGCAGAGCCCAAGCCGGGGAGTTCGCGGGTCAGCGAATCCTCGGCCGGCAAGCTATCGAGCAGGACAGTTTCCTCGCTTGCGCCGGATTCGGGCTGGTCGTCCGCCTCGCCTTCGGAGCTCACGTGGTCGGCCTCGTCTTCGGCTGCCTCAACACTATCGTCTGCGTCCCGATCATCGGGTTGCGTCTCGTCGTCCGTCTTGCCCTGCGCGTCGGCCCCCGCATCGTCAAACGCAATCTCGCCCAGCGCGATCCGGTCTAGGCTCTCCAGGGCCTCGGCGCACGCTTCTGCATCTTGAGCCGCATCCTCGCGGCCCATCGTCTCATCGCTCATATATCCCCCAATGCAATATCGGCTCAACAATGTACCCAAAAATTGGGTCATATAGAGCCGGCGTGCAATTTGAAATCCGATTTAATCTGAGAGCGTCATTCGGCGTAAAGTCGCGGCAACAAAAAGCCCCCGGAACGCGAACGAATCGCGTTCCGGGGGCTGTGCGAGGCATGGATCGAAAGCCTGGCAAGCGGGACTACGCCCAGGTGCCAACGACGGCCAACACGTTACTCGGCGTGTGCGTAATCAACCTTGGCGCGGCGAGCGGTGGCCTTCTCCCAATCGCTGGTGCCCTCAAAGACATCCTGCTTGTAGGGATTGCGGCCGAGCTTCTTGGCGCGGTAGGCGATGTAGATGATCGCGGCGACGTTGGCGACCAGTGCGGCGATCGAGACCGCGGTAGCGGCGCCGGGGTCGAGCGTGGAGTGGGTCACAAAGATGGACTCCTCCTGGAAGTACGGGAACACCTGGGCAAACATGCACCAAATAGCAAGCGTAAAGGCGCGGTTCTGGATCCAGCCGCCCTTGTTCCAGATAAAGGCGGCGACGGTGGGCGCCAGCAGCAGCGCAAAGCCGCAGAACCAGGAGTGGGTGGGCAGGCAGTTGTAGGTGTAGCAGAAGTTCCAGATATCGTAGGCGATGATGTAGACCCAGGTCATGTCGGGCCACAGCATGTCGGTCTTGTCCTCGGAGGCGTAGACGCTCCACCAACCGGTCATGCAGAAGATGTTGATGATACCGGCGATGCCGTTGAACACGTTGTTCCAGCCGGCCAGCTGCGTAGCACCTTCGGAGGTGACCCAGGTGGACTCGCCCAGGACAAAGAAGTGATAGGCGCTCTCGAAGTCGGACACGACGGCGATCATGATGTTGATGGCGACGATCACAAACGGCCACGCGCGGAACCAATGCGCCTTGCCGATCTTGCCCCACTGGTACTTAATGGCAATGAAGCCCCAGCAACCGGCCAGCGCCGCGTACACCTTGGCGTAGTGGAACCAGCTGTTCTGGTACACATGGGTGGGGTTGGTGAGCGCCCACTCGGCACCCTGCGAGACGCCGATGGCGATGGCGACGCAGTAGATTGTCATGGCCAGCGGAGCCACGCCAAAGATGATGGCCGCGCCCAGCTTGGTGCGGCGGCCGACCTCGTTGAGCACGATCAGGCCAATAAAGACCATGGCCCAGCCGGCCCAGTGGATAAGGGTATCGCTACCCCAAACATCGAACAGCATGCTGCTCTCCTTTCACACGCCCGCGGCCCCTCTTCCGATCGCGGGCAGTTTGGCCAAATGTCGTCAGTTCCCGGGCCTGCGCTCGGGATACTTGGCGGTGTAGCCCTCGATGTGGAGCGTCGAGGCGATGATTTCCTTGACCGTCTCGTCGGGCACATCGGGGTGCGTGCGGATATACATCAACAGTCCCATGATGAGGGTGTAGAACGTTTCGTAGACATGGTCGATGCGCAGGTCGTGATGGGCGACAAAATCCACTACGGTGGTGTCGCAGATATACTGTGCCACGCGCTGGACCACGTTGTGCAAAAAGCCGCCGTAGAGCGCGCCGCTGTTACTGGTCAGCGTGTGCGGAAGCTCGTGGCCGCTGGCGACCAGGCGCTTAAAGAGCGGGGCGATGGTGTCGAGCGCGCCTTCGATGTCGCCGACGGTGCGGCTGGCGTTCCATTGCTCGAGCTCGGAGATAAAGCCATCGATCGCCTCGTCCATAACGGCGGTGACGGCGGCGTCCATATCGGCAAAGTAGTGGTAGAACAGCGAGCGCGTGCAGCCGGCCCGCTTGGTCACGGCCGATACCGAAAGGTGGGATACACCCAGCTCGGAGCTTACGGTGCGCACGGCATCGAGGATCTCGCGACGGCGTTCGTCACCCGTCAGGCGCTTTGCCGCGCCGTCGGCTGTCGCGGCGGCATCGACGGCGGGGACAGCATCGACCACGGAGGTATCTGCCGCGTTGTTACTCATGTTTTGCCGCCTTTCATCCGCTTTTGCCTAACCGTTCGCCTAACAGTCTTGAATATTGTTGACGGTTCGTCAATACTATTTTTGACACAATGTCAACAATGGCGGGTGAACGGCATGGGGGCATGCCCGACCTGCAAAAAAAGAGGGGCGCTGCGGTCTCGCCGGACTGCGGCAAGAGAAGGGACAACCATGATTCTCAACGGACCGGGAATTAGCTATACCGAGCCCGACATCGGCGCGGAGTTTGTGCCGCCGCTGCCGGAGCATCCGCGCGAGGCCATCGTCAAGCTGTGCGAACACTGCACCAACCGTCTGCTTCACCGTGATGAGCTGCTGGGCTACGAGTACTGGTCGTTTGCCGAGGCCGCGACCGACGAGCAGGCTGAAGTGCTCTGCAAGATGAAGATGCGCCGTCCCTACACGCTGCCCGAGATGGTCAAGCTCACCGGCATGCCCGAGGCCGATATCGAGAAGATGCTCGACGACATGAGCTACACGGGCTTGCTCGAGTACAACTGGGAAAACCCCGAGCGTGCCAAGCAGTGGGTGCTGCCCATGCTGGTGCCTGGCTCTGCCGAGTTCCTCAACATGCGCGTGAGCCAGCTCGAGGAGCACCCGGTCTACGCCAAGTTCTTTGAGCAGGCGTCCAAGGGGCCGCTGTCCAAGGCTACGCCGATGGTGCCGCCCGGAGGCGCCGGTATCGGCATGCACGTCATTCCGGTCGAGAAGGCCATCGACGCCGCGAGCACCTCGGTGCCTATTGAGCATATCGAGCACTGGCTCGACAAATACGATGGCAAATATGCCGCCAGCACCTGCAGCTGCCGCGCGAGCCGTCGCGTGATGGGCGAGGGCTGCGCCGACGACCCCGCCGACTGGTGCATTGCCGTGGGCGATATGGCCGACTACGTGGTCGAGACCGACCGCGGCCACTACGTGACCCGCGACGAGGTTTACGACATCTTGCGCCAGGCCGAGGACAACGGCTTTGTGCACCAGATCACCAACATTGACGGTGAGAACAAGATCTTCGCCATCTGCAACTGCAACGTCAACGTGTGCTACGCCCTGCGCACCTCGCAGCTGTTCAACACGCCCAACCTGTCGCGCTCGGCCTATGTCGCCAAGGTCGAGAAGGACAAGTGCGTGGCCTGCGGTCGCTGCGTTGAGGTGTGCCCGGCCGGCGCCGCCAAGCTGGGCCAGAAGCTCTGCAGCAAAAAGGCCGGCGGACAGGTGCCCGAGTATCCGCGCCAGGAGCTGCCCGATGCCACCAAGTGGGACCACACCAAGTGGTCGCCCAACTACCGCAATGACAACCGCATCGAGACGCATGAGTCCGGCACCGCTCCCTGCAAGACGGCCTGCCCCGCGCACGTTGCCGTTCAGGGCTATCTGAAGCTCGCGGCTCAGGGTCGCTATGACGAGGCCCTAGCACTCATTAAGCGCGAGAACCCGCTGCCCGCTATCTGCGGCCGTGTGTGCAACCGCCGCTGTGAGGATGCCTGCACCCGCGGCCGTGTGGACGCCGCCGTGGCTATCGACGAAGTCAAGAAGTTTATCGCCCAGCGCGATCTGGACGCCGCGACCCGCTATGTCCCGCCCGTGGTGACCCCGACGCGTGCTGGCGGCTTCGATCAGAAGATCGCCATCATCGGTGCCGGTCCGGCCGGCCTGTCCTGCGCCTTCTATCTGGCCGAGAAGGGCTACAAGCCCGTCGTGTTCGAGAAGAACGAGCGTCCGGGCGGCATGCTCACCTACGGCATTCCCAGCTTTAAGCTGCAGAAGGATGTTATCGAGGCCGAGGTTGAGGTCATTCGCCTGATGGGTGCCGAGTTCCGCTATGGCGTGGAGGTCGGTCGCGATGTGACGCTCGACGAGCTGCGCGAGCAGGGCTTTAAGGCCTTCTACGTGGCCATCGGCTGCCAGGGCGGCCGCCTTGCCGGCATTCCGGGCGAGGATGCCGAGGACGTGACCGTGGCCGTCGACTTTTTGCGCGAGGTTAACAGCGGCAAAATCGATGCGCTGCCCGGCCACACCATCGTGGTGGGCGGCGGCAACGTGGCTATCGATGTCGCACGCAACGCCTGCCGCCTGGGCTCCGAGCATGTTGAGATGTTCTGCCTGGAGAGCGAGGCCCAGATGCCCGCCAGCGAGGAGGAGCGTCGCGAGGCCGTTGAGGACGGCGCTCACATCTGCTGCGGCTGGGGCCCCAAGGAGGTTCACCTGGACGAGGCCGGTCGTGTGTGCGGTATCACCTTCAAGCGCTGCACGCGTGTCTTTGACGACGAGGGCCGGTTTGCGCCCGAGTACGACGAGAACGACTTGCGTCGTGTCGATGCCGACCGTGTCGTCATGTCGATTGGCCAGTCCATTGTGTGGGGCGACCTGCTGGCCGGCTCCAAGGTGGAGCTTGGCCGCGGCCAGGGCGCTCTCGCCGACCCTCAGACCTATCAGACCGCCGAGCCCGACATCTTTGTGGGCGGCGACGTCTACACCGGTCCGAGCTTTGCCATCGATGCCATCGCCGCTGGCCACGAGGCGGCCGTGTCCATCCATCGCTTTGTGCAGCCGGGCTCTACGCTCACCATCGGCCGCAACCAGCGTCGCTACACCGCGCTCGACCGCGACGATGTCGTGATCGAGGGCTACGACAACGCGAGCCGCGAGGTTGCCCACGTGGACCGCGAGCGCGAGAAGACCGCGCCGTTTAGCGAGTACGTCGAGACCTTCACCGAGGAGCAGGTGCGTGCCGAGACCGCCCGCTGCCTGGGCTGCGGCGCCTCGATCGTCGACCCCAATAAGTGCATCGGCTGCGGCCTGTGCACCACCAAGTGTGCGTTTGACGCTATTCATCTGGATCGCGATCGCCCCGAGTGCTCCACCATGGTCAAATACGAGCAAAAGCTCCCCAGCCTGGGCAAGTACGCGCTAAAGCGCGCTATCAAGATAAAATTCGGGAAGAAGTAAAAGAGCGTAACGAGTAAGCGAACGGCGCAGAAGGCGGTTGGACAGCGAGCGGGCCCCAGACGTGGCGAGGTGCCTTGAAAGAGGAGGGCATAGGGCTTTTGCCCATGCCCGACGATTGAAAGGCAGATCGCCCGTCTGGGGCCCGCGCAGCGTCAAGCCGGCCGCCGTTCGTTAGAACGGCGGGAGGATATAAAGTGCACGAGCTCGGAATCGTGTATCACATCATTCGCGATGTTGAGAACGTGGCACGCGCCAATGGCGTGAGTCGCGTCTCGAGCGTGACGTTGCTGCTGGGCGAAGTCTCGGGCGTCGTTCCCGATCTGCTGCTCGATGCTTGGCGTTGGGCAGCAGATAAAAAGCCCATCACGGAGGGCGCGGAGCTTGTCGTGGAGCCCGTCGAGGCCGTGACGCACTGCGAGGCGTGCGGCCACGATTACGCGACGGTCGAGCATGGCAAGACCTGCCCCCATTGCGGCAGCGGCGAAACCTACCTGCTGCAGGGCCAGGAGGTCATGATCAAGCAGATCGAGACTCCCGACGAGGACCCGGCAGACGCTGCCCCCGACGGCCCTTCTGACGCCCCCGATGCCGTCGACGCCGCCAACCCCCTCCACATCGCCTAACTTGGTCGTTGGGTGTTCCTATAGTTTTGTCAACCGCCGGGGCTACTCCCGGTAGGGCACCCGGTCGCGCATCACGGCGTA
>CAKUGA010000034.1 GCA_934654515.1 uncultured Collinsella sp.
ACAACTAAGGAGATTCTTGTGGCAACTCAGAAATTCACCGGCGTTATCCCTCCCGTCGTTGTTCCCGATACCGAAGACCACCAGCTCGACGTTGCCTCCTTTGAGCGCAGCATCAACCGCATGATCGATGCCGGCGTCGATGGCCTGTTCTTCCTGGGCTCCTCGGGCGAGGTCGTCTTCTCCACCGACGAGCGCCGTCGCCAGATCATTGCCGAGGCCGTTCGCATCGTCGACCACCGCGTGCCCGTCCTGGTCGGCATCATCGATACCGAGACCGAGCGCATGATCGAGCACGGTAAGGTCGCCCAGGAGCTGGGCGCCGACGCTCTCGTCGCCACCTGCCCGTTTTATGCCCTGCAGGGCATGACCGAGGTCGAGGAGCACTTCCGCATCCTGCACGAGGAGCTCGACCTGCCCATCTTCGCTTACGACATTCCCGTGTGCGTCCACACCAAGCTTCCCTGGAAGCTTCTCGCCAAGCTCGGCGCCGAGGGCGTCCTGGCCGGCGTCAAGGACTCCTCGGGTGACGACGTCTCGTTCCGCTACCTCGTTCAGGAGAACGAGAAGAACGGCCACCCGATGAGCATTCTCACCGGTCACGAGGTCGTCGTCGATGGTGCTTACCTCGGCGGCGCCGACGGTTCCGTCCCGGGCCTCGCCAACGTTGAGCCCGAGGGCTACGTGCGTCAGTGGAAGGCCGCTCAGGCCGGCGACTGGGCTACCGTTAAGGCCGAGCAGGATCGCCTCAACGAGATCTCCCACATCTGGGATGTCACCTCGGGCGTTCAGGGCTATGCCGGCGGCGTCGGCGCCTTCAAGACCGCTATGAACCTCATGGGTATCTTCGATAGCCCGACCATGCCGCGCCCGGTGAAGGCCATGACCGGCGAGAACGTCGAGGCTATTAAGAAGGTCCTCCAGGACAACGGTCTCCTGTAAAGCTTCCCCAGGCACCCGACCTCACCGTTCAACCGTGTGGCCATGACCCATTAGGTCAATGGCCACACGGTTTCTCGGCAATCTCGGGCACCTGGAAAACCTTTACCCGCGCTGTGACGGCTAGCCTGACGGCGCATTTCCTGTAGTTGTTTTTATCTCCGAAGGAGAGCGACATGGAGAACAAGTACGTCTGCTCTGTCGATATCGGCGGAACTAAGATCGCGACTGCCATTATGGAGTATCCGGCTGATGGCAGCGTGCCCCATCCGGTCTTTGAAGCTGAGGTTCCCACCGAGGCCAAAGAGGGTGGCGAGGCAGTTTTCCAGCGCATCGAGGCGTCTATTAAGGCCGCCATTGAGGCGAACCCCGATGTCGAGGTCCTTGGTGTCGGTATTGGCGCCGCCGGTGTCGTCGACCCCAAGACGGGCGCCATCGCGTATGCCAATGAGATCATGCCCGGCTGGTCCGGCGTTCAGTTGGGGCCGCGTCTGCGCGAGGATCTCGGTCTTCCCGTTGCTGTTGTAGGCGACGTGCAGGCTCATGCTCTGGGCGAGGCCCACTGGGGCGTCGGCAAGGGCAAGTTCTCCGTCTTGTGTCTTGGCATCGGTACGGGCATCGGCGGCGCATATGTCGAGAACGGCCGCGTGATGCAGGGCTTCCATGGTGCTGCTGGCCATATGGGCCACATCGAGTGCTCGGCTGCCGCCGGCATTCCCTGTGCCTGCGGGCGTTCCGGCCATCTGGAGTCGGTTGCTTCGGGCACTTCCATTGGTCGTATGTACGACGAGCGCTTTGGCCGTGTCGACCCCAGCCGTCCTTCGGTCGGTCGCGATGTGAACGACCTGTGCCGTGCAGGCGACGCAAAGGCGACCGAGGTCATCCATGACGCCGGCTTTGCGCTGGGTGCCAGCTTGGGCTCGCTCGCTAACATCCTGGACCCTGAGGTCATCGTGCTTTCGGGCGGCGTGATTCACCAAGGTCCCGATTGGCGTTCGCAGACGTGGAAGGATTCGGTGCGCGAGGGCTATGCCAGCCAGGCGCTCGATCCGCTTCAGGACACGCCGATCCTCATCGGTTCTCTGGAGGGCGATGCTCCGCTCATCGGTGCCGCTGAGCATCTTCTTGCCTCTTTGAAGTAAACGTATCTGCTGTAGGAGCCTCCCGAGACAACACGTCTCGGGAGGCTGTTCTGAGAAAGGTTGCAGCCTTATGACCGTCGATCCTTTGATTCAATCCCTGAAGGGCAAGCTCGTCGTGAGCGTTCAGGCGTATATGGGCGAGCCGCTTCGTACGCCCGAGACCATGGCTCAAATGTCTCGCGCTTGCGAGCTTGGCGGTGCCGCCGCCATTCGCTGTCAGGGCCTTGCCGACATTGCCGCCATTAAGGGTCGCTGTGAGATCCCCGTCATCGGCCTGTGGAAGGATGGACATGAGGGCGTTTACATCACGCCGACCCTGCGCCATGCTCGCGCCTGCGTTGCCGCGGGTGCCGATATCGTGGCGATCGACGCCACCGATCGTCCGCGTCCCGATGGCAAGACCGTCGAGGACACCTTCCGTCCGCTGCACGAGGAGGGTGTGCTCCTGATGGCGGATTGTGCCACCATCGAGGACATTCGCCGTGCGGTCGATATGGGCTTCGACCTTGTATCAACCACGCTTTCTCATGGTGTCGCCGCCATCGACTGCACCATGGCCGATGGCCCCGATCTGCCGCTCCTGCGTCAAGCGACCGAGGAATTCCCCGGTCTTCCCATCATCTGCGAGGGCCGCGTGCACACGCCCGAGGAGGCTCGCGCCGCGATCGATGCTGGCGCCTGGGCCGTTGTCGTCGGCACCGCCATCACGCACCCCACGAGTATTACGAGTTGGTTCAAGGCTGCGCTTGAGGCGTAAGACAGGCCTCGTATCCGCTCGGGGCGGTATACTCAATATAGGCAATTGACCGCGCGGGATCCGGGTTGCTGGGTCCCGCGCTTGTTTTTGGGAGGCAGCACATGCAAAAGGGAGATGCCATGGATGCGGCGGAGCGCTCGGAGCGCATCCCCGATATCGTCATCATCACCGGAATGTCCGGATCGGGCCGCACACAGGCCATGCACGTGTTCGAGGACATGGGCTATTTTTGCATTGATAACCTGCCTCCGCGTCTCATCGCCCAGCTTGCCGAGCTCGTCGGCATCAATACGGGCGTGGGCAGGCATCTCGCCGTCACCTGCGATTTGCGTAGCCAGGGACTGTTTGACGAGTTGCTCGATGCGGTCGCCGCGCTCGAAGAACGCGAGATGAGCTGCGACATCGTGTTCCTGGAGGCTTCTGACGAGGTGCTGATTCGTCGCTACAGCGAAAATCGCCGCCGTCATCCCATTGCCAAGCCGGGGGAGACTACGGCCGATGCCATTCAGCGCGAGCGCCTTCAGCTGCAGGGCGTGCGCGATCGAGCCGATATGATTATCGACACGAGCCGTCTGCGTACCTCTGCGCTGCGCAACAAGCTACGTATGGCATTTTCCGAGCTGTCCGACCAGCAGCTTATGGATGTCCACGTGTTCTCGTTTGGCTTTAAGCACGGCATGCCCGTCGAGGCGGACATTATGATCGATGTCCGCTTCCTGCCTAATCCGTTCTACGATCCCGAGATGCGCACGATGACCGGTCTCGATAAAAAGGTCTCCGATTTTGTTCTGGACCATCCCAAGACGCAGGAGTTTTGGAAGGCTTGGACACAGCTGCTCGATACGGTCATGCCGGGCTATATCGCGGAGGGCAAGCCGCAACTTTCTATCGCCATCGGCTGTACAGGCGGCCAGCACCGCAGCGTTGCCATTGCCGAAGCCACGGCACGTTATTTGGAAGGTGCCCAATATCACGTGAGCATTTCCCATCGCGACCTGTCGCGCGCCAACACGAAAGCATAGGCCTGCATGTCGTTTACCGCTGAGGTGCGCGACGAGCTTGCGCGCTGCGAACCCGAATGTGAATACTGCGACTTGTCGACGCTTGCCGCCCTGACGCGTGTGAGCGGTACACTTTCGCTGGCCGGCTCCGGGCGGTATCGTTTGACGGTCGCGACCGAGACGGGCGCCGTCGCGCGCACGATGATCACACTGACGCATCGCATCCTTAAGCTCAAAACGGAGTTCACCGTCCGTAAATCGGTCTTGCATAAGGTTCGGAACTACCTCATCACCTTGCCCGATCAACCCGACCTGGACAAGGCTCTGGTGCTACTGGGCATTCTCGACCGCAGGGGAGGGCTCGTCGCTGGTGTTCCCCGGCACATCGTTGCCCGTCCCTGCTGCAGGCTTGCCTACATCCGCGGCGCGCTCATCGCCGGCGGTTTCGTGGCCGATCCCCGCGGCGACTTTCATTTGGAGATCGCGGTGCAGGGCGAGCAATATGCCAAGGGGCTTTGCAATCTGTTGGAGCAGATTGGGGTCCATGCTCGTGTTAATGCGCGGCGGGGGTCATATGCCGTGTACATTAAGAGCGCCGAGGAAATCGAGCATCTATTAAAGCTGATTGGTGCCAAGCGCAGCGTTGCCGAGATTGAGGAGGCGCGCGCGGTCAAGTTGGTTAAGAACGATGTGAACCGTCGCGTGAACGCCGAGCTCGCCAACCAAACCAGAAGCGCCGGTGCTGCCCAGCATCAGCTTGCGCTTATCGATGAGCTCGAGCAGCGCGGCCTTCGCGATGCGCTTCCGGATGCCTTGGCGGTCTTTTGCGACCTGCGCGAGCGCTACCCCGATCTGTCGCTGCGTGATTTAGGGGAGATGGCTGACCCTCCCTTGTCAAAGTCGGCCCTCTACCATCGTGTTTTACGGCTTGAAAAGCTCATTGAAGCAAACAAGTAGTTTAAAGTATCGACTTATATACGGATTTAGCTGCTATTTTATTCTTTAAAACGTTTTAACGTAAATTTGATTTTCAATTTCGACTATTCTCGTGAAATTCAAGTCCAAAAAAAGGTATATTAGGCGAGTGGTTAGTTTGTGGGCCTCAACGGCGGGCGCTGTAGCTTGCGGGGGCCTTACGAAAGGAGACACAATGGCAGTAAAGGTTGCTATTAACGGCTTCGGTCGCATCGGTCGTCTGGCTTTCCGTCAGATGTTCGGTCATGAGGGCTCCGAGATTGTCGCTATCAACGACCTCACCTCTCCCGATATGCTCGCTTACCTGCTGAAGTACGACTCCACGCAGGGCAACTACGCTCGCGATCACGAGGTCGTTGCTGGCGAGGATTCCATCACCGTTGACGGCAAGGAGATCAAGATCTACAAGGAGGCCGACGCCAACAACCTGCCTTGGGGCGACCTCGACGTCGACGTCGTTCTCGAGTGCACCGGCTTCTACACCAGCAAGGCTAAGGCTCAGGCCCACATCAACGCTGGCGCCAAGAAGGTCGTCATCTCCGCTCCGGCCGGCAGCGATCTGCCCACCATCGTGTACAACGTCAACCACGAGACGCTGACCGCTGAGGACAACATCATCTCCGCTGCTTCCTGCACCACCAACTGCCTCGCCCCGATGGCCAAGGGTCTGAACGACTTCGCTCCCATCGTGTCCGGCATCATGACCACCATTCACGCCTGGACCGGCGACCAGATGCCGCTCGACGGCCCGCAGCGCAAGGGCAACAAGCGTCGTAGCCGCGCCTGCGCCGTCAACATCGTCCCCAACACCACCGGTGCTGCCAAGGCTATCGGCCTGGTTCTCCCCGAGCTCAACGGTAAGCTCATCGGTGCCGCCCAGCGCGTCCCGACGCCGACCGGCTCCATCACCAACCTCTATGCTGTCGTTGACAAGAAGGTCACCGTCGACGAGGTCAACGCCGCTATGAAGGCCTACGCCGCCACCATCTCCGAGACCTTCGGTTACAACGAGGACGACATCGTCTCCACCGACATCATCGGCGAGACCCACGGCTCCATCTTCGACGCCACTCAGACCATGTGCTCTGACCTCGGCAACGGCCAGACCCTCGTTCAGGTCACCTCTTGGTACGACAACGAGAACTCCTACACCTCTCAGATGGTCCGCACCATCAAGTACTTCGAGAAGTTCGTTGCTTAATTTAGCTTTTAGCGAATAGCTCGTTGAGCGTCTAAAGAAGGGCGCGGCCTCATAGGGCTTACACCCTAGGGTCGCGCCCTTTTTATAGGAAATCGTCTGCCGTAATGGGAGGCAGACACGTACGAAAGGTAGAAGCAAACATGGCCTTTACCAAGAAGACCGTCCGCGACATCGATGTCGACGGCAAGCGCGTTCTCGTCCGCGTTGACTTCAACGTGCCTATCAAGGATGGCGTCGTTGGCGACACCACCCGCATCAAGGCTGCCCTGCCCACCATCAACTACCTCGTCGAGCACAACGCTCGCGTCATCCTCATGAGCCACCTCGGCCGTCCCGATGGCACCGGCTTCCAGCCCGAGCTCTCCCTCGAGCCCGTCGCCAAGAAGCTCGCCGAGCTCTCCGGTCTCGACGTTGCCTTTGTCGCCGACACCTACGGCGAGAAGGCTGCCGAGGCTGTCGCCGCTGTCGAGCCGGGCAAGGTCCTCGTTCTCGAGAACGTCCGCTTCGACAAGCGTGAGAAGAAGAACGATCCTGAGATCGCCAAGACCCTCGCTTCCTACGGCGATGTCTTTGTTCTTGACGCCTTCGGTACCGCTCACCGCGCCCAGGGTTCCGTCGTGGGCCCCGCCGCTTACCTGCCTGCCGTTGCCGGCTTCCTGCTCGAGAAGGAGGTCGACACGCTGACCGGCATCTTCGCCGAGCCCGAGCGTCCCTTCGTCGCTATCGTCGGCGGTTCCAAGGTTTCCTCCAAGATCGGCGTTCTCGATCACCTTATCGACTCCGCTGACACCCTGATCATCGGTGGCGGCATGGCCTACACCTTCTTCCTGGCTCAGGGCCTGACCGTCGGTCAGTCCCTCAAGGAAGAGGACTGGGTCGAGCGCGCTGGTGAGATGCTCAAGAAGGCCGAGGAGAAGGGCGTCAAGATCCTGCTCCCCATCGACAACCGCGTTGCCGATCACTTTGGCGAGGACGCTGTCCCCGAGGTCGTCGCTTCCGACGCTATCCCCGACGATCGTGAGGGCATGGACATCGGCCCCAAGACCGAGGAGCTTTACGCCGAGGCCGTCAAGGGCGCCAAGACCGTGTTCTGGAATGGCCCCATGGGCGTCTTCGAGTTCGACAACTTCGCTCACGGCACCCAGGCTATCGCCGAGGCTGTCGCCGAGGCCGACTGCACCTCGATCATCGGCGGTGGCGACTCTGTCGCAGCTGTCAACAAGTTCAACCTGGCCGACAAGATGAGCTGGATCTCCACCGGTGGTGGCGCTTCCATGGAGCTCGTCGAGGGTAAGGCCCTGCCCGGAGTGGAGGCGCTTCTCGATGCCTAATCGCACCCTTCTTATCGCTGGTAACTGGAAGATGAACAACGACGTCGCCGAGGCTGCCAAGCTCGCCGACGAGCTGGCTCAGGCTCTGCCCGAGGTTCCGGCTGGCGTCGAGGTGCTCGTCTGCCCCCCGACCATCGACATCACCACGGTTCATGACCGCATTCAGGCTGCCCCCATCGCTCTCGGTGCACAGAACGTGTACTGGGAGGCCAAGGGTGCCTACACCGGTGAGTCCTCTTGCGACATGCTCAAGTCCGCTGGCTGCACCTACTGCATCATCGGTCACTCCGAGCGTCGTGACTACTTCCACGAGACCGACGAGGATCAGAACAAGAAGGCCAAGGCCCTCGTTGCCGCCGGTCTTGTTCCCGTCTTCTGCTGCGGCGAGTCCCTTGAGGTCCGCGAGGCCGGCACCTATGTCGAGCACGTCGTGAACCAGGTCAAGGCTGGCCTTGCTGGTCTTGAGATCACCTGCCCCAAGCAGGTCGTCGTCGCCTACGAGCCCATCTGGGCCATCGGCACCGGCAAGACCGCTACCGCCGAGGACGCTCAGGAGGTCTGCGGCGCTATCCGTGAGACCCTCAAGGAGATGTTTGGCGAGGAGCTCGCTAACGGCATCCGCGTTCTCTATGGCGGCTCTGCCAAGCCCGGCAACATCGCCGAGCTCGTCGCCAAGCCCGACGTTGACGGCGCCCTCGTGGGCGGCGCTTCGCTCAAGGCTGCCGACTTCGCCTCTATGGTCGTCAAGGCAGGCGAGTAGGACATATGGCACAGCGTCATCTTCCTGCACTCCTGATCATCATGGACGGCTGTGGCCTGGCTCCGGCCGATGGCGAGAACGCCGTCGCCGCTGCCAAGACGCCCTTCCTTGATAGCCTGTACGAGAAGTACCCCCACACCACGCTCGGCGCTTCGGGCGAGGACGTGGGCCTTCCCGATGGCCAGATGGGCAACTCCGAGGTGGGCCACCTCAACATCGGTGCCGGCCGCATCGTGTTCCAGGAGCTTTCGCGCATCAACAACGCCATCAAGGACGGCTCCATCGCCGAGAACGAGGTCTTCGTCAAGGCTATGGACGACGTCAAGGCTGACGGCAAGACCCTCCACCTCATGGGCCTCATGAGCCCTGGCGGCGTTCATTCTCACATGAACCACGTCGAGGCTCTGGTCAAGATGGCTGCCGAGCGCGGCGTCAAGACCGTTCGCGTCCACGCCTTCATGGATGGCCGCGACGTCGACCCGCAGTCCGGTGCCGGCTACATGAGCGAGTTCTGCGCCTTCCTGGCCAAGATCTCCGAGGAGACCGGTTGTGACGCTCGCGTCGCCACCGTCTCGGGCCGTTATTGGGCCATGGACCGCGACAACCGTTGGGAGCGCATCCAGCGCGCCTACGACGTCATGGTCAATGCGTCCGATGCCGATACCGACCCCGTTGCCGGTATCAAGGCCTACTACGAGAAGGACCCGCGCGGCGACGAGTTCGTCGAGCCCTTCGCTGCCCATAACGAGGGCATCCACGAGGGCGACGCGGCCATCTTCTTCAACTTCCGTCCCGACCGCGCCCGTCAGATGACCCGCGTGTTCACGGACAAGGAGTTTGACGGCTTTGAGCGCGAGCAGATCAAGCTCTCGCACTTTGTGACGATGACCGAGTACGATCCGACGTTTGACGTCGAGGTCGCCTTCCCCAAGACGTTCCCCGAGAACGTCCTGGCCGACGTCATCGCCGCCAACGGCCTGAAGCAGCTGCACACCGCCGAGACCGAGAAGTACGCCCATGTGACGTTCTTCCTCAACGGCGGTATCGAGGAGCCCAAGGAGGGCGAGGAGCGCGTGCTCGTCGCTTCCCCCAAGGTTGCTACCTACGACCTGCAGCCCGAGATGAGCGCTCCCGAGGTTACCGAGAAGCTCGTCGCCGCTATCAACGAGGATCGCGCTGATTTCTACATCGTGAACTTCGCAAACTGCGACATGGTTGGCCACACTGGTGTCTTCGACGCTGCCGTCAAGGCCGTCGAGGCTGTTGACGATGCCCTGTCCAAGGTTGTCCCGGCGATTCTCGCCAAGGGCGGCTTTGCGCTGATTACCGCCGACCACGGCAACGCCGACCACATGTTTGACGTTGCTACCGACGGTTCCAAGCATCCGTTTACGGCTCACACCACCAACCGTGTGCCGTTCATCATCGTTGATGAGAAGGCTCAGCTTACCGGTATCGAGGACGGCCGTCTCTCCGATATCGCTCCGACCATGCTCACCATGGCTGGTCTGGAGCCTTCCGCCGAGATGACGGGCCGTGTGCTCGCCACCGAGGCATAAGCGAAAACTCTAAGCGTTTTCTTGCAAGGGGGTTGTCCATATTCGGGCAACCCCCTTTTTTGGTATTTCTGCCATTTCTACCCCGTCCCTAAATGGCAGGTGGGGGAGTGATGGGGGTTGTGGTACAGTACTGGAGTTTGAATTGTTCTATTAAGGAGCTTATCTATGGGTCCGTTCCAGATTCTTCTGTTTGTTGTTTGGGCTGTCTCTGCCGTGGCACTGACGATTCTCGTTCTGATGCACTCCGGTAAGGGTACCGGCGTTTCGGATATGATCGCCAGTTCCCTGTATAACTCCAGCTCTGCCACGGGCGTCATGGAGCAGAACCTCGATCGCCTGACGGTGATCATGGCTGTTGTCTTTGCTGTGTGCGTCGTCCTGTGCATGTTCTTCTTCCCGCAGGGCATCGTCGGTTACTAAGCATCGGCTCATATACGTTTGTAAAGGGTCCCGCAAGTGCGGGACCCTTTTTTTACATATTAGAAACAGGGTCAAAATATCCCCACATACTGCGCCCAACTAAAGAAATTCTCGACCGTTGACCGGAATCAGGCCCAATTTGTGCATAAAATGCGCTACTGTATTGCAAAACGTTGGTCTGTTGTGCATAACCAGCCATAGCAACGGGTCGCGTTTTGATGGTTCGGATCGGGTCGTCTCGACATGTGTCCGACCGAACATTTCTTTGTCCTATCTCATAAGGAGGATGGCATGGCTGATTCTATGTTCCACCAGCCCGTTATGGGTCGTCGCGCCTTTGTTGGCGGCACCCTCGCTGCGAGCTCCATGGCTTTTCTTGCCGCATGCGGCAAGAAGGGCGGCGACGCTTCCGGTTCTGAGTCCGGTTCGACGCTAAACTTCTACATCAACAACCCGGTCTGCATTGACCCCTACAACGTTCAGGAGGACCAGGGCACTCAGGTTGAGTACCAGCTGTTTGATGCTCTGACCGAGTACGACAATGAGAAGGGCGAGATCGTTCCGCTGGCTTGCGAGTCCTTCGAGGCTAACGACGACGCCACCGAGTTCACCTTCAAGATCAAGAAGGCCAAGTTCCACAACGGTGACGACGTTACCTCCAAGTCCTTCAAGTTCGGTTGGGAGCGCTTGGTCAACACCAAGTCGGCTATCGCTACCGAGTATGGTCCTTCCGAGGTCGCTTATCACCTTTCCATGGTCGAGGGCTATGACGATCTGCTTGCCGGTAACGCTACCGAGCTCACCGGTGTCACCTGCCCCGACGATGAGACCCTCGTCGTCAAGCTGACTTCCGCCTACGCCGACTTCCCCTTCGTCGCCACTCACCCGGCTCTGGCCCCGGTTCCCGAGTGCGCCGAGTCCGATGCCAAGAGCTTCTACCTTGCCCCGATTGGTAACGGCCCGTTCATGATGGACGGCAAGTGGGAGGATGGTCAGGAGATCAACCTCAAGAAGTTCGACGATTACTATGGCGACAAGGCCAAGATCGACGGCATTCACTTCCAGGTCATCAAGGACATGGAGACCGCTTACAAGGAGTTCCAGGCCGGTAACCTCGACGTTTGCGACGTTCCCGTTGCTCAGATCGATGCCGCCAAGAAGGACCGTGGCGAGTCCAAGGATGGCTACACCATGGGCGACGGTCAGCGTATGCTGCTCGGCGCTGAGCCTTCCACGTACTATCTGACTTGCAACACCACGGCCGAGCCGTTCAACAACGCCGACCTGCGCAGGGGCATCTCCCTGGCCATCAACCGTGAGGCCATCTGCAAGACCATCTTCAAGGGCACCCGTACCCCCGCCGACGGTATCGTTCCTCCGGGCATCGATGGCTACAAGGAGGGCGCATGGGAGTTCTGCGCCTATGACGTCGACAAGGCCAACGAGTACCTCGACAAGGTTGCTCCTGCCGACGCCAACGGTGACCGTGGCATTAACGTGACTCTGTCCTACAACCAGGACGGTGGCCACAAGGAGATCATGGAGTCCATCATCGGCGACCTCGCCAAGGTGGGCGTCAACGCCGTCTCCGATACCCCCGAGTGGTCTGCCCTGCTCGAGCAGTATCAGAACTTCAACTACCAGTTTGGTCGTCTGGGCTGGATCGCCGATTACCCGATTATGGACAACTTCCTGTATCCGCTGTTCCACTCCGACTCCCTCGGTGGCGACAACCGTTCCGGTTACAACAACCCCGAGTTCGATGCCAAGGTCGATGAGGCCCGTACCACCGTTGACGACGAAGAGCGTATCGCGAAGATGCAGGAGGCCGACGCCATTGTCGCTGCCGACTGCCCGGTTATTCCGCTGATGTTCTACACGCACACCCTCGCTGGTTCCGACCGCATCAAGCACCTCTATGTTGATCCGCAGAAGCATGCTGATCTGGGTACCGCTGAGCTCGCATAAGATTTGCAGCTTTGGTGAGGGTCAAGTTTTTACGTAGACCTCATGGGAAACATACAGTTCCCCCTAACCTGGGGTAAACTGGCTGATGGTAATTTTGGGATGCCGGTCTGGCGATCGGCATCCCATTTAGGTTAATCCCTAGATAGGGGAGTGGTATGGGTAAGTACATCGTTAAACGTGTGCTTCAGTTCATCCCGGTATTTTTGGGCGTTACGCTGATTCTGTTCGCCCTCCAGAATATCGTGCCGGGAGACCCGATCAAGCTGATCGGTGGAGACAAGGCTCTGTCCCCCGAGGTGGAGCTTCAGCTTCGCGTGCGCTATCACCTGGTCCAGTCGGACGAGGACGGCAACGCGATCCTTGACGAGAACGGCGATCCCGTTCAAACGTCGCTCGTGGACCGTTACGTGTATTACATGAACGGTCTGCTTCATGGCGATTTGGGCAATTCGTATCAGCGCAAGCTGCCGGTTACGGATATCTTTGCCCAAAAGTATCCGTATACGGTCAAACTTGCCGCGTGCGCCATCGTGCTCGAGGCAATCATGGGTATCGGTGCGGGTATCATTTCGGCGGTAAAGCGTTACTCCTTCTGGGATATTTTGGTAACGCTGACCACGTCGATCCTCGTTGCCGTTCCTGCTTTCTGGCTCGGTATGCTGCTGCAGCTGTTCTTTGGCGTCATCCTCAAGGATGCCACCGGCGGCGCATTCTCCATGCCGATTTCGGGTGCCGGCGGTGCTAGCTCTCAGTATCAGGATTGGATGCACTATGTGCTTCCGACCATCACGCTTGCTTCGGTTTCGACCGCCTATGCTGCCCGCATCATGCGCTCGCAGTTGCTCGATGTCATGAACCAGGATTACATCCGTACGGCAAAGGCCAAGGGCCTCTCCAATCGCGCGATCATCATCAAGCATGCGCTTAAGAATGCACTCATCCCTGTCGTTACCTATATTGGTGTCGACTTTGGCGGTATGCTTTCGGGCGCCATCCTGACCGAGACGGTCTTTAACTGGCCCGGTATCGGCTATGAGGTCTATCGCGCCATTAGCATGCGCGACTGGCCCATCGTTATGGGCGGCGTTACGCTCATCGTCGTCGTCGTCATGGTGATCAACCTGCTCGTCGACATTAGCTATGCATTCCTCGACCCGCGCATCCGCCTTGGCGGTCCGTCGGATAAGGCCTAAGGGAGGTACGTCTCATGCAGGAAACTGATTCTCAGTCTCAGGAGCAGGCTACCGCCACCAAGGCCGCATCTGCTCCCGCCAAGTCCCGCACGCTGTGGGGCGACGCTTTTAAGCGTCTTCGTAAGAACAAGCTCGCCGTTATCGGTGTCTGCTGGATTATCATCGTCGTTGTGGTTGCTCTGACCGCCGATCTGTGGGCTAAGCCCTGGCTCGGTTCGCCGACGGCTTCCGATTCGACCACCATGGCCGAGACTTCGCTGCTGGCTCCGTGTGCCGATCACCCGTTTGGTACCGACTCCCTTGGTCGCGACATTCTCGTCCGCGTTATCTACGGTGCACGCGTTTCGCTTTCCGTCGGCATCATGGCCACTGCCATCTCCACGGTGATCGGTCTGGTCATGGGCGCCCTCGCCGGTTTCTATGGCGGCATCTGGGATACGATCATCATGCGCTGCGCGGATATCTTCCTGGCGTTTCCGTACGTGCTGTTCGTTGTCGCTATGATCGCGGTTATCGGCCGTGGCCTTCAGAACGTCTTTATCGCTATCGGCATTCTCGGCTGGCCCTCGATTGCGCGCGTCTTCCGCTCGGCAATCTTGACGGTCAAAGAGAATGACTACGTTGATGCGGCTCGCGCTATGGGCGCATCCGACGCCCGTATCGTCATGCGTCACATCTTCCCGAACTCCGTTGCCTCCATCGTGGTCTATGCAACCATGAACATCGGTGGCGCTATTTTGACCGAGTCCGCTCTGTCCTTCCTTGGCATGGGCGTTATCCCGCCTACGCCTTCGTGGGGCTCCATGATTCAGGACGGCCAGCAGTATCTTCTGACCGCTCCCTGGATGATGATCATGCCCGGTCTGGCAATTCTCTCGACGGTGCTCGCCTTCACCCTGCTTGGTGACGGACTGCGCGACGCCCTCGACGTCAAGATGAAGGACGCATAAGGATGAAGAAGAACAAGAACTATGTGGACCTGAAGGAC
>CAKUGA010000035.1 GCA_934654515.1 uncultured Collinsella sp.
GCCCTCCGCCGAGCTCTCCCGCGGCCGCGGCGGCCCGCGCTGCATGAGCATGCCCTTCTGGCGCGAGGACCTCTAAGTCTTTCCGTTTCCGGTGCGGTCTCCCTACAACCGCACCGGTTTCGCCCGTCAAACGGGCGACACTAATACTTACGTAATTCATTTCTTCGAAAGGAAACGAACCATGGGTGTTAACCTCTCCGGCCGTAGCTTCCTCAAGCTCCTCGACCTCACCACTGAGGAGATCGAGTACCTGCTCAAGCTCTCCAAGAACTTCAAGGACATGAAGCGCGCTGGCGTTCCGCACCGCTATCTCGAGGGCAAGAACATCGTTCTGCTCTTCCAGAAGACCTCCACTCGTACCCGCTGCGCCTTCGAGGTCGGCGGCATGGATCTGGGCATGGGCGTCACCTACCTCGATCCGGGTTCGTCGCAGATGGGCAAGAAGGAGTCCATCGAGGATACCGCCCGCGTTCTCGGCCGCATGTATGACGGCATCGAGTTCCGTGGCTTTGCCCAGGACGACGTCGAGGAGCTCGCTGCTAAGTCCGGCGTGCCCGTGTGGAACGGCCTGACCACTGAGTGGCATCCCACCCAGATGCTCGCCGACATCCTGACCGTCCAGGAGAACTTCAACTACGACATCAAGGGCAAGACCCTCGTCTTCATGGGCGACTGCAAGAACAACGTTGCTCGCTCCCTCATGGTCGTCTGCTCCAAGCTCGGCATGAACTTCGTGGCCTGCGGCCCCGAGGAGTGCATGCCCGCCGATGACGTCATCGAGGCCTGCAAGCCCATCGCTGAGGCCAACGGCTGCACCATCAAGCTGACCACTGACGTCAAGGACGGCGTCACCGGTGCCGACGTTCTCTACACCGACGTGTGGGTCTCCATGGGCGAGCCCGACGAGGTTTGGGCCGAGCGCATCGCCCAGCTCACCCCGTATCGTGTCACCTCCGAGGTCATGGCTATGGCCAATCCGGGTGCCATCTTCCTGCACTGCCTGCCTAGCTTCCACGACACCAACACCACTATTGGCGCCGAGAAGTGCGAGCAGTTCGGCATCACCGAGCAGGAGGTCACCGACGAGGTCTTCGAGAGCCCCGCTTCCAAGGTCTTCGACGAGGCCGAGAACCGCATGCACACCATCAAGGCTGTCATGTACGCCACGCTCAAGTAAGAGCATCTTGCATCTCGCTCGGGGTGTATTGCTGCACACCCCGAGCGGTTTTATCTGGTAATAATCTCGCATCAAGCGGCAGGCACGGCACGGAAGAGCCGCTTCGGGCGAGATCAGTAAATGATTTATGAAGGGGGGATGAGAACTATGACTGAGACCGCTAAGAAAAAGCGCGGTATGCCTTCATCGTTCACCATTCTTCTTGCTCTGCTGGCAATTGTTGCGATTGTTACCGTTATCGTCTCCGGCACGTCCGGCGGCGAGGTTACCGCTGCCCGCTTGAGCGATTTCTGCACCGCCCCGGTTAAGGGCTTCGCTGACGCTCTGCCCGTCTGCCTCTTCGTTATGATCCTGGGCGGCTTCCTCGGCATGATGACCGAGACCGGCGCCCTGGACAACGGCATTGCCGTTCTGGTGCAGAAGCTTAAGGGCAACGAGATCATGCTCATTCCTGTTCTTATGCTCATCTTCTCCCTCGGTGGTACCACCTATGGTATGTGCGAGGAGACCGTTCCCTTCTATGCCCTGCTCGCCGCTACCATGATGGCCGCCGGCTTCGACCCCATGGTCGGCGCCGCTACCGTCCTGCTCGGCGCTGGCTGCGGCTGCCTCGGCTCCACGGTTAACCCGTTCGCCGTCGGCGCGGCCGTCGACGCTCTGACCGGCGTTGACATCGCTGTGAACCAGTCCATCATCATCGGCCTCGGCGCCGTCCTGTGGATTGTCACCACCGCTATGTCGATCGTCTTTGTGATGAGCTATGCCAAGAAGGTCAAGGCAGACAAGGGTTCCACCATCCTGTCGATGCAGGAGCTTAAGGACGCCGAAGAGGCTCATGGCAAGGCTGCTTCCGAGGTTCACAAGGAGGTCAAGCTCACCGGTCGTCAGAAGGGTGTTCTGATCGCCTTCGCATTCACCTTCGTCGTCATGATCGTCGGCTTCATCCCGCTGGCTGACCTCAACGAGGGCGTCGCCAACTTCTTTGACGCTGGCGCTGTCTACGACGCCGACGGTAACGCCGTCGTCCAGGGCTGGTCTGCCCTGATCACCGGCCTGCCCATTGGCCAGTGGTACTTCGACGAGGCTTCCACCTGGTTCTTCCTCATGGCTATCCTGATCGGTATCATCGGTGGCCTGTCCGAGAAGCAGATCGTTAACACCTTCATCACCGGCGCTGCCGACATGATGTCCGTTGTTCTCGTCATCGCCCTCGCCCGTGGTATCTCCGTCCTCATGGCTAGCACCGGCCTCGACGTCTACGTCCTCGACGCTGCCGCCAACGCTCTGGCTGGCCTGTCCGGCGTGATCTTCGCTCCCATGAGCTTCCTGGTCTACTTCGGCCTGTCCTTCCTGATCCCCTCGACCTCTGGTATGGCTACCGTCTCCATGCCCATCATGGGACCGCTGGCTGTTAAGCTCGGCTTCTCGCCCGAGGTCATGGTCATGATCTTCTCCGCCGCCATCGGTGTCGTGAACCTGTTCACCCCGACCTCCGGCGCCATCATGGGCGGTCTCGCCCTGGCCAAGATCGAGTGGACGACCTGGCTCAAGTTTGCCCTTAAGCTGATCGTCGCTCTCTCCGTCGTCTGCGCCGTCATCCTGACCATCGCCTGCGTGATGCTCTAAGTACCCAACGGGTACCCCACGGAAACCTTGACGATCCTGTAAGGGATCACCTGGTCATCGTCTGTCCGGTGGGGTAAACCCACCGGTAGACTCCTACCTTTAGCCCCCTCCCGTTCCGTGCGCGGGAGGGGGCGTCTTTTTGTTCCGCGGTTTTACCAAACCGCGGAACCGGTCGACGCTGCACGGGCACCAGAGCGACAACTTGTCATTCAAAGAGGCCGGCATGACCAAAAGGTCTATGCCGGCCTCTTTTTATGCCAATTTGTTCGCTCTGGAGCCCGTTCGCTGACTTATGCTCATCCTGCGGCGCTGCCATTGTTGGGGCAAAGGTGTCAGATTGCTTTGCGCCATGCCCTCCTCTTTCGCGTCAGATTGCCGCTCTGGCGGGCTTTCGCTGGCTTATGCTCAACCTGCGACGTTCCCCTTGTTGGTGCAGGGGGGTAGCTTGCTCGCTCTGGTGCCCGTTCGCTGGCTTTGGCTCTGCCTGTGACGTTTTCATTGTTGGTGCTGAGTGCCTTGTTTCCCGCCACAAATTAGCTATCCCGGGTCCCCAGTGGTCGCGGTGGGCGTGTTTGGTTGGTGCCTGTTGATGGTCTGGGTATCGGGGAGGGCGGGCTCCGTTATAATCGCGTAGGAACTTAATTTACGAAACGGGACGGGAGCCATACATGCGCCAGGGTTTCGACAACGCGAAGTATATCGAGCTGCAGGCTGCTCACATTAAGGAGCGCATCTCGCAGTTTGGCGGCAAACTGTATTTGGAGTTTGGCGGCAAACTGTTTGACGACTATCACGCGAGCCGCGTGCTGCCGGGTTTTGAGCCGGATAGCAAGTTCCGCATGCTCAAGAGCATCGCCGACGACGTTGAGGTCATCATCGCGATCAACGCGAACCACATCGAGAAGAACAAGGCCCGTGGCGACCTGGGCATTACCTATGACGAGGACGTGCTGCGTCTGGTTGACCTGTTCCGAGGCAACGGTTTTGCCGTCGCGGCTGTGGTCATCACCCAGTATGCCGGCCAGCCTGCTGCCGACGTGTTCCGTAATCGCCTGAACGCGCTCGGTATTCCCGCCAAGCTGCATTATCCCATCGAGGGGTATCCGCACGATGTCGATCTGATCGTGTCCGACGACGGCTATGGCAAGAACGAGTTTGTCGAGACCACCCGACCGCTCGTTGTCGTGACGGCGCCCGGCCCTGGCTCGGGCAAGCTCGCCACTTGCCTGTCTCAGCTCTATCACGAGCACAAGCACGGTACCGCCGCCGGCTATGCCAAGTTCGAGACCTTCCCGGTCTGGAATCTTCCTCTGACGCATCCGGTCAATATTGCCTACGAGGCCGCCACGGCTGACCTCGACGACGCCAATATCATCGATTCGTTCCACCTTGAGGCCTACAACAAGACCACGGTCAACTACAACCGCGACGTCGAGGCCTTCCCGGTAGTCCGTGCCCTGATGGAAAAGATCCTGGGCAAGAGCCCCTACCAGAGCCCTACGGACATGGGCGTCAATATGGTCGGCTTTGCCATCACCGATGACGATGCCTGCCGCGACGCTTCCAAGATGGAGATCGTCCGCCGCTACTTTACCGCGGTCGAAAATGTGCGCCGTACCGGCGTGGGCGATGAGCAAGTCGACCGTCTCAAGATTATTATGAAGAAAGCCGGCATCGATAAGAACTACTCACCGGCGCGCTCGGCGGCCCTCACCAGGGAGCAGCTGACGGGTGGTCCCGTGGGTGCCATGGTCATGCCCGATGGCTCCGTGGTGACCGGTAAGACCTCCACGCGCCTGGGCGCCGCAAGTTCGCTCATTATGAACGCCCTCAAGCATGTCTCGGGCGTCGACCTTGAGCTCGAGGTCATTAGCGATGAGGCGATCGAGCCCATCAGCAAGCTCAAGACGCATTTCCTGGGCAGCAAAAACCCGCGCCTCCACACCGACGAGACGCTTATGGCGCTGTCGATCACCTCGGCCACGAGTGAGACGGCCGCTCGCGTCCTTTCGGGCCTGGAGCAGCTGCGCGGTTGCGACGCCTTCTTTAGCGTGATTATCTCGCCGACGGACGAGACGGTACTGCGCAAGTTGGGCATCAACGTGTGCTGCGAGCCCAAGTTTGAACGCCGCGGTTTCTTCCATCGCTAAGTTTGAAGCACCGCGGTAATTGCAGTGCATTTTGGCCGTATCGGGTTAGCGCCCGGTACGGCTTTTTGATCAATAAAGCGTCTATTTCGGCGAAAAATAGCTGTTTACCTGCCTAGAAACAATTTGAGCGGTATACAATAACCGTAACTGTTTCATCCTTAGCGGGATGCCGCATGATGGATATTACCTGCCATCGTGAGGTGTGTCGGTCGCGCACGGCGCGTTAGATGCTCGTGCTCGGTTTGAGGAGGCTGCTATGGCGGGCAAGGGTCGTGCGAGTGTTAACGATATGAAGCGTGTCGAGGTGCTGGTGTTGATGGAGATCGACCAGCAAACCGAAGACAATGGCGGGCCGTATGGTTTCTCGCGCAAAACGCTTGCCGAGCGCGTGGGGGTTTCGCCGTATCGTGCCCGCGCCGCAATCGATCGCTTGGATTCCGAAGGTATGATTGATGTCGTCTCGCGTTATAGCGACGACGGCGGTCAGCTTGCAAATGGCATTTGCCTCACCGAACGTGGTGAGTGGTATCTTGAGGGCGTCCGTACTGGCATGCTCGTTCAAGAAATGCTTGAGGACGAGGTTGCTGATCGATAGCAGCATGTAACCCTTGCCATAGCGACGCCGCCTGGGAAACCGGGAGGCGTTTTGTTTCAAGATTGAGAAATGCAATCGCACGCGAGAAAAATTGCGGACGGTCCGCGGCGCGAGTATTACAATGAAGACCCGTAAGATGTGGATAAACAACTTCTACGGGAAGCGCAGGTAACTCAATATGACCAAGCATGTGTTCGTAACCGGTGGCGTGGTTTCGTCCCTGGGCAAGGGTATCACCGCGGCCTCGCTGGGCCGTCTGCTCAAGTCGCGTGGCTACAAAGTAACGATGCAGAAGGCCGACCCGTATCTGAACGTCGACCCCGGTACCATGAGCCCGTTCCAGCATGGTGAGGTCTTTGTAACCGAGGATGGTTACGAGTCCGACCTGGACCTGGGTCATTACGAGCGCTTTATTGATGAGAACCTGACCCGCGATTCCAACTTTACGACCGGTGCCATCTACAAAAGCCTCATCGCCCGCGAGCGTCGCGGCGACTTTTTGGGCGGTACCGTGCAGGTGATTCCTCACGTCACCAATGCCATTAAGGATAAGTTCCGCCGCATCGAGGAGCAGACCGGCTCCGATGTAGTCATCACCGAGCTGGGCGGCACGATCGGCGACATCGAGTCCCAACCGTTTGTCGAGGCCATTCGTCAGTACCGCAAGGAGGCCGGCCCCGAGAACGTCTGCTACATTCACGTGTCGCTCGTTCCCTATATCGCCGCCGCCCACGAGGTCAAGACCAAGCCCACGCAGCATTCCGTCAAGGAGCTCCGCAGCTTTGGCATCCAGCCCGATATCATCGTGTTGCGCTCCGACCACCATATCGATGACGCTATCCGCGGAAAGATCGCAAGCTTCTGTGACGTCGACACCGATTGCGTCTTTACCAACGAGGACTGCGCGAGCATTTACGATGTTCCGCAGCTGCTTGCCGAGCAGGACTTTGACCTGCGCATTTGCGAGCGCCTGGGTCTGGACCCGCGTGAGCGCGACATGAGCGAGTGGAACGAGTTCCTGCGCAAACAGAATCATGCCAACCATCACGCCGACAAGGTGAAGATCGCCGTCGTGGGCAAGTACACGCAGCTTCCCGATGCGTACCTGTCGGTTATCGAGGCCCTGCACCATGCGGGTGTCTTCTACGATCGCCATGTGGACGTCCAGCTGGTCGACGGCGAGAGCCTCGACGAGCAGAATGTCTCCGAGGTTCTGGGTGACGCCTCGGGCATCCTGGTCCCCGGCGGCTTTGGCAAGCGCGCCCTGGAGGGCAAGATCCTCGCGGCCGAGTTTGCCCGCGAGCACAAGATTCCGTATCTGGGCATTTGCCTGGGTATGCAGGTGGCCGTGTGCGAGTTCGCCCGCAACGTCGTCGGCCTTGCCGGCGCCAGCTCCTCCGAGTTCGACCCGGACGGTCCGTTTAGCGTCATCGATCTGATGAGCTCGCAGGAGGATGTGACCGAGAAGGGCGGCACCATGCGCTTGGGCGCCTATCCGTGCAAGCTCGCCGCCGATACCCTCGCTCGCGAGGCATATGGCGAGGATCTCGTCTACGAGCGTCACCGTCACCGCTTTGAGTTTAACAACGCCTTCCGCGACCAGCTCGAGGACGCCGGCTTGGTTATCTCTGGCCTCTCGCCCGACGAGCGCCTGGTCGAGATGGTCGAGCTGCCGCGCGACGTGCATCCGTGGTATGTGGCAACCCAGGCTCACCCCGAGTTCAAGAGCCGTCCGACCAACCCGCAGCCGCTGTTCCGAGAGTTCGTGCGTGCCTCGATCGGTCAGCACGAGGGTGTCGATCGCCTGCAGGTGACGCCCATGAACCTCGCTACGGACTAAGGGTGCCGGCGAACAAAGAACATACCGAAGCTACTCCCTCGTCGCTTGCCGTGGCGGCGGGGGAGTATCTCGATTACCTCGCGGTCGAGCGGGGTTTGGCGCGCAACACGATTGCGGCCTATCGTCGTGACCTGACGACGTACTGCGCCTATCTGGAGCGGGCGGGCATCATGTCTTTTGATGAGGTGACTCGTCAGGTCGTGGAGGGCTTTGTCGCCGACCGTCGCGATGGGGGCTATTCCGATGCCTCGGTGGAGCGTGCGCTTGCGGCCGTGAAGGGCCTGC
Source organism: uncultured Collinsella sp. (assembly GCA_934654515.1). Classification (GTDB taxonomy): domain Bacteria; phylum Actinomycetota; class Coriobacteriia; order Coriobacteriales; family Coriobacteriaceae; genus Collinsella. The sequence continues at coordinate 7,674 of CAKUGA010000035.1, forward strand.
ATGCCTTTTTGGTGCGCGATGGGGCTGTGGCCCAAAATCCAACGGCGGCGTTGCGCCTGCCTAAAAAGGCTGAGCGTTTGCCGGAGTATCTATCGGTGGAGGATGTCTCGGCGCTGCTCGATCAAGACTTCCCCGAGGGCGAGATGGGCTTGCGCGACCATGCCATCTTGGAAGTGCTCTACGGATGCGGTTTGCGTGTGAGCGAGTTGGTGGGGCTCGATGTGGGCGATATCCATATCGACGATGGTTTTGTACTCGTTCGCGGTAAGGGCTCAAAGGAACGCCTGTCCCCGTTGGTGGGAAGCGCGGCGCGAGCTCTGACGCGCTATATAACTGAGGGGCGTTCTCGCTTGGCGGCCCATGCCCGCGGAACCGAGACCTCGGCGGTCTTTTTAAATAAGAACGGCCGCCGTCTGTCGCGCCAGGGCATCCATGCCATCTGTGAGCGCTACGGGCGCCAGGTAGGGCTGGTGGGACTCCATCCCCATACGCTGCGCCACTCCTTTGCCACCCATATGCTTGCGGGCGGCGCAGACCTCCGTGTGCTACAGGAGATCTTGGGACATGCCGATATATCGACCACGCAGGTCTACACGCATGTCGATCGTACGCAACTGACCGAGGTCTATCTGGCGGCGCACCCGCTGGCACATCGTTAACACATCGCTGGCCTGCATATCTATAGGTATTTGGGGACGGGCCCCAGATTGCCGCTGCGTGCTTTTGCGCTCGCATGGGCAATCTGGGGCCCGTTCCATTTTTCGCCACTTGTCGTCGCGGTGGTGGGCCGCACGTGCCTTGGGTGGGGGAGTTTGGGGGCGATGTGAACGCCATGTAAAGGGACGCAAAAATCGCCTCAAGGTCAACTTGAAGGTTGAGGTTGAAAGGCGGGATCCACAGGTGGCATCCCGCCGTTGCTGTAAACACAACATATTGTGTTTTCGAACATATGATTGGGGGTGTTTTGCAATATATGGTGGGTGGAGTGGTGGGGCGGGGTGGGGGAAAGGGTGGGGAAAGGTGTTGAAAAATGGGGCGGTTCCCCATATTATTAATGACGTCGACAGGCGGGGTGGTTCCCCGCGTACGTGCCATCTGAGTAACCGAGGGGAGGGCGCACATGGGAATGACTGGTGCATACGAGCGCAATCTCGATGCAAAAGGTCGTCTGTCCCTGCCTGCACCCCTTCGCGAGGAGCTTGGAGAGCACGTTCGCGTGTTCAAAGCCCTGGATGTCGATGCTCTGTACGTGTTCTCTGCCGAGGCCTTCGATAAGTGGGTCGAAGGACTCTTCGCGGGTCGTGAGGGCCACGAGGGTTTTAACCCGCGTGACATTAACGACCAGAAGCTCATGAGGGCGATCAACAAGCGCACTACGTCGATGGACGTGGACAGCGCCGGTCGTATCGGTCTTTCCGAGTCTCTCCGCAAGCAGGCGAACCTCGACCGCGAGGTCACGGTTGTGGGCAACTACGACCACCTTGAGGTTTGGGATCGCGCCGCGGCCGATGAGGACGATGACGACGAGGCCCTGCTGGACCTCTTCTTCTCGTAAGGGCAAGGCACGGGTAACGGATGGAGCGTGGGATCTTGACACAAGAATATCGGCATGAACCTGTCATGCTCGGCGAAGTGCTTGAGTCGCTGCGGCTAAAGAGCGGCTCCGTTGTCTGCGATTGCACCCTTGGCGGTGCCGGCCATTCGGTAAAGATGGCCGCGCAGGTGGGGGAGACGGGCCTTTTGCTCGGCGTCGATCAGGACGACATGGCCCTCGAGGCCGCTGGCGCTCGTCTGGACCGCGAGGTTCCCGGCGTTCCGCACCAGCTGCTGAAGGGCAACTTCGGCGACTTGGACGAGCTGCTTTGCTCGGCCGAGGTGCCCGGGGTCGATGGCTTCCTGTTCGATTTGGGCGTTTCGTCACCGCAACTCGATATCCCTGGCAGGGGCTTTTCGTATAACGAGGACGCCCCATTGGACATGCGGATGGATCCGGGTAATAACACCTTAAACGCAGCTGAGGTCATCAACACCTATAACGAACACGACCTCGCCCGGATTCTACGCGTCTACGGCGAAGAGAAGTTCGCCTCGCAGATCGCGCGCGAGATCGTGCGCCGCCGCGAGCAAGAACCGATCGAAACCACCGGCCAATTTGTCGAGATCATCAAGGCGGGTATCCCGGCTGCCGCTCGTCGGCATGGCGGACACCCGGCCAAGAAAAGTTTCCAGGCCATTCGCATCGAGGTCAATCACGAGCTCGATGTGCTCGAACGAGGGCTTGATGCCGCCACCAGGTGGCTCAACCCGGGCGGACGTATCTGCGTCATCTCGTATCACTCGCTCGAGGACCGTATCGTAAAAAATCACTTTAAGGAGATGAGCCAGGGGTGCACGTGTCCGCCGGAGATTCCGGTGTGCGTGTGCGGCAACGTGCCGATACTCAAGGTCATCACTCGCAAACCCTTGGTTGCCCAGCCTGATGAGGTTGAGCGCAACCCTCGGGCGAGATCAGCCAAAATCCGCGTGGCGCAGCGTCTGTAGGCGCGACCGCGCGATATTGGACCTCCCGCTCGCACCATAAACGAAGCTTAAACACACTACCAACGTACTCGGGATGGGAGGCGGCATATCATGGGCTACAACACTTCAAGCGCAGCACTCGCCTATGATATGAACGCCATGCCCGCCTATCGTGAGACGCCGCAGGCCCCCGTTGCTCCCCGTGAGCAGCGCACGCCGCGTTTTGATGTCTACACGGGCGCGGGCCGTCAGGCAAACCAGGCGGTAAGCCCGGTTTTCATGAGCGTTCTTAAAACGTTTTGCATCATTGCGGCTATCTTCATGACGATCGGCGTCGCCCGCGTGGCGCTCGCCGGCGTTACGGCCCAGGTGCTCAACAGCAACGCCGAGCTTACCAACACGCTCGAAAAGGCGACCGATGAGAGCTCCGACCTGGAGGTCATGCATTCGGTCTATGGCGCCGACACGCGCATTCGCGACCTTGCGGGCGCTTATGGCATGGTGGAGCCCAGCGAGAGCGTTACACTTGACTTTTCGCAGGATGCAGCCGCGGGCGCCAACGCGACCGCGACCGCTCAGTAGCAAGACGGTAGCTGAGTATGACAAATGACTATCGCCGCGGTTCCGATGGGGGCCGCGGTTCTGGACGTCCCTCGTCGCGGGGACGTTCTGGTTATCAAGGAACGGGTCGGCAATCTTACAACGCCGGGCAGTCCCGTGGCAACGACCCGGCGTCGCGACTTCGCGGCTCGGGCGGCCCTCAAGTGCATAACACCAGATCGCGCAAGAGTTCGTCGACCGAATGGCTCACAGGCACGCCTCTGCCTCGCCGCAAAGCCGTCATGGGCTTCATTGGGCTTGGCTTGGGCTTGGGCGTCTTTCGCCTTGCCGACTATCAAATTGTCGAAGCCGATAAACTGCGCGAGCGTGCCGATGCGCGCCGCCTGCTTGCGCAGACCCTCTATGCCAAACGTGGCACCATCTACGACCGCAACGGTAACGTGCTGGCGTCGTCGGTCGAATGTCGCAACATCGCCGTGAACCCCCAGCTTGTCGAGGATGTTGACAAGACGGTGTCGGCGCTGGTCAAGGCAACTGGAATCGATAAAAAGACCTGCCGCAAGCTCGTTGAGTCCGATGGAACCTGGGTGTATATCAAGCGCCAGGTGGACGAAGACGACGCTGCGGCGCTGGAAAAGAAGAACCTGCCCGGCGTGCTTTTTGAGCAGGCCATGAAGCGCGTATATCCATACGGCAATCTGGCATCGCAGGTGCTGGGTGTAGTGAATGTAGACAACGACGGCTTGACGGGTCTCGAAAAGCAATACAACAAGCTTCTGACCGGCACGAACGGTTCTCTCGTACGCGAGCGCGCGAGGGACGGCAGCTATATCGCGGGCGGTGCCTATAAAAAGGTGGCTGCGGTCGACGGCGTTGATATCGTGACGACGCTCGACGTCAATATCCAGCGTGCGGCCGAGGATGCCCTAGCAGAGGCTGTCGAGAAGACAAAGGCCAAGAACGGCTCGGCGCTGGTCACCGATCCTACGACAGGCGAGATCTTGGCAGCCTGCTCGTATCCGACCTACGACCAGACCAATTTGGAAAACGCCAAGACCGAGGATATGAACCTGCGCCTGGTCACCGACGCCTACGAGCCCGGCTCGGTCTTTAAGACGCTCGTGGCGGGCGCCGGCTTCGACTTGGGCGTCGTGCGGTCGAGCACGTCGTTTGAGGTGCCGGCGAGCATCAAGGTGGGCGACGATACCGTCACCGATGCCGACAAGCGCGACTACGCTATGACCATGGATGTGCGCGAGATGATGCGCCGTTCGTCCAACGTGGGATTTGTCCTGGTGGGGCGCAAGATCGGTGCCGACGACTTTGCCGCCTATGTGGACAAGTGGGGCATCGGTCACAGCTCTGGTGTCGATTTTCCGGGCGAGAGCCTGGGCATCGTCAAGGAGCGTGACCAGTATGACGGCGCCACGCTGGGCTCGATGAGCTTTGGACAGGCGCTGTCTGTCTCGCCGATTGAGATCGCACGTGCCGTGGGCGGCATCGCCAACGGCGGCGTGATGATGACCCCGCACTTCTATAAGTCCAGCAAAGGCGACGAGAAGGACTGGGGCGAAGGCGAGCGCGCGATTTCGGAGGACGCCGCATCCCAGGTGACATCGTGCATGCAGACGGTCGTGTCGGAGGGAACGGGCGTTGGCGGCGCGGTTGACGGCTATGACGTGGCGGGTAAGACCGGTACGGCCGAACGTGCCGACGAGAACGGCGGCTACCTCAAGGAGAACTACATGTCGTCCTTTATGGGCTTTGCACCGGCACAATCGCCCAAGGTACTGTGCTATATCACGCTCGACGGAACGCCGAGCGGCTCGGATGCCGCCGCGGTGCCATTCCAGTCCATTATGGCCAACGCGCTCGACGTGCTGGGTATTCCGCGCACGAAGTAGGGGGTTACAATCTTGAGCGTGGTCTGCCGTTTGATCTGAAGGGTGTTCACATGCCCTGCACCACGCGCGCATGGCACTGGGATACAATACGCCGATAGCATTATTAGGTTTACAGGGGAGCTGCAATGATAGAGATCGCCGTCAACAACCTCGCGGCC
>CAKUGA010000036.1 GCA_934654515.1 uncultured Collinsella sp.
TTTAGGGCATTGCGGGAACAACGCCTTGGCGATAATAACACGTTCGAAGCGTTATCACATTACGTACACGAAAAAGGGGGCCTTGACCCCCTTGAAGCGCAGATGCATGTATGGTGCCCGAGGCGAGACTCGAAGGGTCTTCGCTTCGCGAAGCCCCGGGCTTCGGGCGCATGGCGCCCTCGCCACGCTCCGCTACAAACAGGCCACAGGCCTGTTTGCTTAACGCTCCGCGCGCTCACGCGAGTTCGGCACGAAAAAGGGGGCCTAAACCCCCTTGAACGCTCACTTGCATGTATGGTGCCCGAGGCGAGACTCGAACTCGCACGTTGTTGCCAACGGTGGATTTTGAGTCCACTGCGTCTGCCAATTCCGCCACTCGGGCACGTAATGCGTGAGTTAGTTTATCACAGCTTGCTATCGATTAGTCCGAAAATGGAACTTCGAGCATTTCGATGAGTTCGACCGAACGGAGCATCTCGCGCTGGCGGCACCCGTGCCCGTCGACCGAAACCTCGCCCATCTGATTATCATAGGGATCCTCGCGCATACCATCGAAGACAGGCTCAAACTCCGCCTGGAACCGATTGTTTGCCACCATACGCCATGGATCGAGGTTGCCAAAGTAGTGATGGCGACGCCACTCCTCCCCCATCCTGCGTGCCGAGGAACCAAACGAGACGTCGGCGTTGAGCCAACCGGTCTGCGGCGTATAGAACTCTGCCCAATCGTGCGGCCCGACCGAATCGGGTGCAACATACAGGCCGCTCTGCCAACGGGCGGGCACGCCGGCGATGCGACACATGGTGATAAACGTGAGTGCCATAACACCGCAATCGCCGCGGAGCGAATGCGCACAGTCGTCGGCAATAGATCCCAAAAGCAGATACGGCGGCTGATAGCGATAGTCGATATGCTGCGTCAGGTAATCATAGATGGCACGGGCGCGATCGAGCGGATCCTCGAGCCCGTCAATAACACGGGCCGTCAACTGCTGGAGGTACGGCGTAAACGCAATGTGCGGACGGTCCTCGGAAATATCTTCGGGCAACGGCGCGTCCATACGCGGGTGAACCGGAAGTGTGCCACCGTAGACATCACAATAAGCAGCATCGATGTGATAACGATAGGTCACCGAAAAAAAGTGCTCACTCGAAGAAGACCACGAGGCGGTACGCGCCGAAGCATTCGCGGGGGCAGCAACACCCTCCGGCGTCATATCGAGAACCTCGATATGAGACTGTTGACGACAGGCGGCGGCAACGGGTAGCCACGCGCGAACAGTCTCTCCATCTAGAGCGCCGGGGACAGACACGGACGCTTTAAGCGTAATGACGCGAGCCAATCCGTTTTGTGACTCCATCTCCTTGAGCATCTCGTTGCGCAGTGCTATTCCGTCCGTAGAATCGGGCCGCATGCCGGGAACCTCTTTGGGATATACGCGAAGCGAATCGAGGAAGTTGTCGAGAACGAACAGTTCGCCATCGATAAAGCGCCAGTCAATACGCTTACGATTAATCAGGTCATCAAACTGCTCTTCGGTAAACTCTGGCCACTCCTCGCGAATCATCGCAATAGCCTGGTCGCGCGACACCGAAAAATGAAGCGGCGTCTCGAGTATGCGATACCGCTCGGCACGAACACAAGCAGCCAGCGAAGGCTCGGGGTTCTGCTCCAAAAGGCGATCGCAGGCAGCAACAGCCTGCGTCAAATACCCGGCATCCTTAAGACGAAGAATCTCAGGCGGCAGTCCAACATCGAGATGACGAAAGTCATCACAGCAAACATCAACAGAGCACCCAACAGGACCCTCGTCAACAACCTTCCCGTCCGAAGGCAGTACATTAATAACAGCCATACCAAAACTCCAAGTCACTAGAACGCTTGAAGCCCATTGTAGCGAGATAAAAAGAAAGCCCCAACAAGGGAGCCATCAACACCGCTGAACGGTAGTCAAATAAATAATTCAGCCTCGTAACCCTGCGGCGTTAAACGAAGGAAGCCCCGTCCCCCGGAACTGTTTCCTTGGCGCGACTTCTGGCAAAGCCAGTAGCCATCTTAATTCAGCCCAGTAACCCTGTAGCGAGTTAACGAAGGAGGCCCCGTTTCCCCGGAGCTGATTCCGTCGCGCGACTTCTGGCGAAGCCAGGTGAGCGCGAGGGAAACAGCGTAGGGGAAACGGGGCCTCCGGCGGGAAGTTAAACCGCTACTTACGCCTTGTTGACGGAGCCAAACTCCTCCATGAGCTCCTTGGTGCGGGCGACGATGTTGTCGCGACCAGGCTTGAGGAGCTTGCGGGGGTCAAAGCCCTTGCCCTGCTGATCCTTGCCAGCCTCGATGTACTCGCGGACGCCCTTGGCGAAGACGAGCTGCAGGTCGGTGTTGACGTTGATCTTGGAGATGCCCAGGGAGATGGCCTTCTTGATCTGATCCTCGGGGATGCCGGTGCCACCGTGCAGGACGAGGGGCAGGTCGCCGGTCTGGGCCTTGATCTCGCCCAGGCGCTCGAAGGAAAGGCCAGCCCAGTCGGCGGGGTACACGCCGTGGATGTTGCCGATGCCGCAGGCGAGGAAGTCAACGCCCAGGTCGGCAATCTGCTTGCACTCAGCGGGGTCAGCGAGCTCGCCGTTGGAGGTCACGCCGTCCTCGGTGCCGCCGATGCCGCCAACCTCGGCCTCGATGGACATGCCCTTGGAGTGAGCAAGCTCAACGAGCTCCTTGGTGCGGTCGAGGTTAAGCTGGAAGGTCTCCTCGTGAGAGCCGTCATACATGATGGACGTGAAGCCGGCCTCGATGCACTTGAAGCAGTCCTCGTAAGAACCGTGATCGAGGTGAAGGGCGACGGGAACGGTAACGCCCGTGGCCTCGACGGCAGCCTTGACCATGTCGGCGCAGACCTTGAAACCGCCCATCCACTTAGCGGCACCAGCGGTGCACTGAAGGATCAGCGGAGACTTGGCCTCCTCGGCGGCCTGGAGAATAGCCAGGGTCCACTCGAGGTTGTTGGTGTTGAAGGCACCGAGAGCGTACTTGCCGGCCTCGGCCTTCTTGAGCATGTCTGCTGCGTTGACGAGCATAAAAGAAACCTCCTGTAAGGTTGCTCCGATAACGCCTGTGATTTTACCACGGCATACCGCAGCATAAACGTTCGTTTGTTCACGAATATCATCCGATTGGACAAATTTTGACCGTTTGCCCCACAGAATCGACCCGTTGGGGAAAATTACTTGACGATTGAGCGGTCTTCGTGATTCGAAAGACGGCTTCGAACCTACATCTGCATGAACGGATTCTGCATGAGTTCACGCGCGACGGTGGTCGAATCGCCATGACCCGTCAGACAAACGGTATCGGGCGGAAGAACCCTGGCAAGCTTGGCGAGCGAGCGCATAATCGCTGCCTCGTCACCGCCGGAAAGATCGGTGCGACCATGGCTGCCTGGGAAAAGCGTGTCGCCCACGAAGGCGATGTTTCCCTGCTTGGCCGCAGCAAACAAGACGATGCCGCCCGGTGTATGCCCTGGGGTCTCGATTACCTGTAGGCAGATGTCGCCCACCTCAATCGTATCGCCCTCGGCGAGCAGGCGCGTCGGCTCACCCGGATCGGGTGTCTCGATGCCCCACATGCCACGCTGCTCCTCGATATTTGCGCGAGGTACCATCACGTCCTTAGCGCACAACTCATATAGTGCGCCGTCGCCAACGGCAGTTCGCACCCCAGCAACCCCACCAACATGGTCGGCATGACCGTGCGTGCAGACGGCGCCGAGCACGCGTACCCCAGGATGTTCGGTGCGAATATGCTCCACAAGACGCTCACCCTCCCACGCCGGATCGACGATTAAGCACTCGTCATTCGACATCACGGCGTAACTGTTGGTCTGAATCGGGCCGTTGACGAGCGTCTCAATCGAAGCCGCGCCTCGGGGCGTCAGGTCCAAAGTCGTATCGTCCATATGCACACTTTCCTTCTAAATACGTCGAGGCACCAAACGATGCCTCGAACGTAGCCAATATCTATGATGCTGCAAGACTCTCGCGCCTACACGCGACGCTTGAGTTGTGCTCCGCCCTCGCCGGGCATGAGGCGGCGAGCGTCGTAGACCGAGTCGACGCTGCTGATAGAGGCCAGCAGCGGATCCAGACCGCTCGCGTCCGAAATCTCGACCATAAAGCGCAGGGTTGCAATACCCTCGCGGTTGGTCGACGTGGCGGCAGAAAGGATATTGCCGCCCGCATCGCCAATGGCAATGGTGACATCCTTGAGAAGGCCCATGCGGTCCAGGCACTCGACCACGATCTCGACCTGGAAGAGGGTGTCGGCAGCACCGTCCCACTCCACTTCGATCATGCGCTCGGGATGCTCCATAAGACCCTTGACGTTGGGACAGTTGGCGCGATGCACCGAAACGCCACGACCGCGCGTGATGAAGCCGACGATGTCGTCGCCCGTCACGGGGTTGCAGCAGTGCGCCAGACGGACCAGTAGGCCGCTGTTGCTCTCGCCCTTGACGATAATGCCGTTACTGGCGCTCTTGCCGCGCTTTTGCGGCTTGCGGTTGGAACCGCGAGCAGGCTGCTTCACGACCTCGGCGATAGCCTCGGCCTTGGTGAGCTGTTCCTCGGGCTTGGGGTCCAAGATTTGCTCGACCTTATTGCCCACAGCGCGCGGGGCAACCTTGCCGGCGCCGACGGCGGCAAACAGGTCCTCGAGCTGCTTGAAGTTAAACTGCTCCGCCACGGCGTTGAGCGCACGCGTCGAACGCGGCGTGGAGATGCCATACCCGCGCTTACGCAGGTCCTTGGCCAGCATATCGCGACCAGCAGCAGCGTCGTCGTCCTTGGTCGCAGCGGCAAAGTAGCGACGGATCTTGGACTTGGCCGAAGGCGTCTTGACGATCTTGAGCCAATCACGCGACGGCTTGGAACTCTTGTTAGTCAGAATCTCGACACGGTCACCCGTCTTAATCTCGTGCGTGAGCGGAGCCACCGCACCGTTGATTTTGGCGCCGACGCAATGGTTTCCCACCTCGGTGTGAACGGCGTAGGCAAAGTCGAGCGGCGTGGAGCCGGCACGGAGCGCCATGACCTCGCCCTTGGGCGTAAAGACAAAGATCTCCTGATCGAAGAGGTCGACCTTCAGCGAATGCAGGTATTCCTTGGCGTCGGTAATCTCATCAGACGCAGCCCAATCGAGCGAATGTTTGAGCCAGTTAATCTGGTCGTCCAGACGCTGGGCATCATTGGTCTTAGACGCAGACGATCCGCCCGACTTCTTATATAGCCAGTGGGCGGCAATGCCGTACTCGGCCTGCTCATGCATCTCGTAGGTTCGAATCTGAATCTCGAGCGGGCGAGCCGTGGGGCCGATGACCGTCGTGTGGAGCGACTGGTAGTTATTGACCTTGGGCATGGCGATATAGTCTTTAAAGCGACCGGGCATGGGGTGCCACAGCGTGTGCACCGCGCCGAGCGTGGAGTAGCAATCGCGCACCGAATGCGTGATGACGCGCAGTGCCACCAGGTCGTAGATCTCGGAGAATTCCTTGCCCTTGCGCTTCATCTTTTGGTAGATGGACCAATAGTGCTTGGAACGGCCGTTGATCTGGAAGTCTTCCAGGCCAATGCGGTTGAGCTCGTCGGTGAGCGTCTTGATGGTCTCGGCCAGATAGCGCTCACGGACCTCGCGCGACTCCGCCACCATGCGTGCGATGCGCTGGTAGGCATCGGGCTCCAGGTAGAAGAAGGACAGGTCCTCGAGCTCCCATTTAATGGAGCTCATGCCCAGACGGTCGGCCAGGGGCGCGTACACGTCCATGGTCTCACGAGCCTTAAACAGGCGACGGTCCTCACGCAGGGCGGCAAGGGTGCGCATGTTGTGCAGACGATCGGCAAGCTTAACGATAATGACGCGGATGTCCTTGGACATGGCGAGGAACATCTTGCGCAGCGTGAGGGCCTGCTTCTCGTCCATGCTGTCGACTTCGATGTTGGTGAGCTTGGTCACGCCATCGACGAGCTCGGCCACCGTATCGCCAAACAGGCCGGAAACATCGGCAAGCGAGGTCTCGGTATCCTCGACGGTATCGTGCAGCAGCGCGGCGCACACCACGTCACAGTCCATCTTGAGGTCGGCCAAAATGATGGCCACCTCGACGGGATGGTTAATGTACATCTCGCCCGAGCGGCGCTTTTGGTTGCAGTGCTTCTCGGCGGCAAAGCAGTAGGCCTGCTCCACCTTAGAGAAGTCGTCCTCATTCATATATTTGAGGCACAGGCGCTCCAGCTTGTCATAGCTGTCCGCCATAATCTCGGGCGGCAGCTCATCGGCATGCTTATAGTGCTCCATCTCCGAAAACGGCTGGAGGGTGGAATCATGGGCGGTACGGGCTGCGGCATCCATCGAGGTCCCCTTCCCCTAGGCCCGCGGTACGATCGGGCGGTTAACTTTGGCTAGCATATCAGAAGCGCACGAATCGAGCGCCCAGCTCCGGAAAGCCGAGAACTCCATGCGCGAGCGCAAACCCTCCAAATAGCGAATTGACCTGCTCAATTGCACACGGCCGGGGTTTTCGGCCATCGCGATGCGACGGGTTTCGTCAAACCCCGAAACGCGACAGAAACCAAGCTCTTCGAAGATCCCCAGGCCACTTTCCACCGAGCGCTCGTCGACCGGCGTGCGAGCATCGATGGCAAGGCACATCTGCGCGATGTCGATATCGCTCGCGCTAAACGACTCGTCTCCGGTCTTGCCGCGGTTGGAGCGCCACATAGTCTGCAGCGCTCGATAGAGCGTGACGAGCTCGTCGCGCTCGGGCGCGTAGCAGTCGAGCAGGCGCTCGTTAATGCGAGCGTCACGCGACGAATAGAGCAGGTGAATCACGGCAGGTTGGCCGTCGCGACCGGCGCGTCCGCTCATCTGGTTAAACTCAATCGCGCCAAACGGCATGTGATAGAGCACGACATGGCGAATATCGGGAAGGTTGACGCCCTCGCCAAAGGCCGAAGTCGAGACGATGCAACTGAGGCTGCCATCTCGAAACGCCTCTTCGACGCGGCGGCGATCGGAGCGCGCAAGCCCGGCGTTATAGAACGCGATATGGGTCGCACAGTCTGGCACGCGCTTGCGCAACGTCTTGGCAAGCGCCACGGACTGATCACGCGAGTTGACGTAGATGACGGTCTTCTCCCCCGTCGCGACGATGGACACCAGGCGGTTTTCGCGGCTCGCAAGATCGCGGTCGTCCTCGAGCCGCAAGTTCTCGCGCACGGTCTCGTCGACCACCGTACGGGTGATCGGCAGCACGCGGGCAAGCTCCGCCACGACCGGAGCCGTTGCGGTGGCAGTCGTGGCCAGAACGACCGGATCGCCCAGGGCCTTGAGGATATCGGGCATGTCGAGGTATGCGCTTCGGTCGCCGCCCTTGGCAAGACCGGCATGGTGCGCCTCGTCAATAACGACAAATCCGATACGCCCCGAGCGCGCAAAGCGGTCGCGGTGAATAGACAGGAACTCAGGCGTCGTGAGCACGATGCCGGTGCGGCCCGAAGCCAGGCCGGCAAACACGTCATCGCGCGCTGCTTCCACGGTCTCGCCGGTCAGCACGCCGACGCCAATGCCGAGCGCAGCCATCGTCGATGAAAGATGATAGGCCTGGTCGGCAACGAGCGCGCGCAGCGGATAGACAAAGATGCTCGCACGCCCGCGAAGGACCGCCTCGCGTGCGGCATGCACATGGAAGATGAGGGACTTGCCGCGTCCCGTTCCCATAACGGCCAGAACACTTTGGTGATCGGCCAGGGCATCGAGCGCCTCGACCTGTGCGCGGTGCGGCTGGTTCGAGCCGATAAAGCTGTGGATGAGCGAGCGCGTGAGCTCGGTATAGGAAAGCTGGGCGAGCGTCTGGCGCTTGCGAGACTCCAGGCGCAGACCAGAGTCTGCAGGCTCCACGCCACGGCGAAGTTCGCATGCCGGGTCGTCAACGCTGGGCGCCGTGGTGTCGCGGACTAGGACATCCTTGATCATGAGCTTGGGCTTTACGCGGCCCTGCCAATGCTCGGCCACAGCCTCGAACACCAAGTCGACCGCGCTATCGCAATTGATGAGCTTATCGATCTGCGGCACGCGGAACATGATGGCCGGCACGCTCGCGGCGCCATCCGTCGCCACAAAGCGCATGTGCTCGCCGGTCTTACCCACCACGGCGCGATCGCACATCGTCACGCCCTCGGCGGCCAGCAGCGGCACCTTGTTGCCTTGGCCAAACGGCTCAAGGCGGGAAATCTGTTCGATAGTCTCGATATTCAGCTCGGAAAGGTCGACGGTGGCGGCGACCTCATCGGTGTCCTCAAAGTCCTCGGCGGGAAGCTCGGACAGCACAGCAGAAAGGCGGCGGCGGAACTCATCGAGCTTGGATGCCTCGATGGTCACGCCCACCGCGCCCGCATGCCCGCCGCGACGAATCAGCAGGTCGGAGCAGCGCTCGACGGCGTCGAAAAGGTTGACCTTGCCCACCGAGCGACCCGAACCGCGCGCGATACCGTCCTCGATCGAGAACAGCAACGCCGGCACGTGATAGCGGTTGGTCAGGCGGCTCGCCACGATGCCCTTGACGCCCTCGTGCCAGCCCTCACCGCCCACGACGATTGCGCGGCCGCCGTCATAGGTCTCCTCGACCTTTGCCATGGCATCGCGCGTAAGCTCTGCCTCAATCTCGCGACGCTGGCGATTGATCTCCTCGAGCTCGGCCGCCAGCGCGCTTGCCTCGATAGGATTGCGGGCAAGCAGCAGGTCGAGCGCCAGCTTAGGATCGGCCATGCGACCAGCGGCGTTCAGGCGGGGAATGAGCGAAAACGACAGACCGTCGGCCGTAATGCTGGAAAGGTCGGTCTTGGCGAGCGTGGCGAGCGCAATATAACCGGGACGGGCGGTCACGCGCATCTGCTGGATGCCCTCGGCAACCAGCGCGCGGTTCTCAGGCGTTAGCGGCATCATGTCGGACACGGTACCAAGCGCCGCGACCTCGATCAGCGAACGCCAATACGACGGCTTACCCAGGCGCTCGCCCAGAACCTGAACCAACTTGAGCGCCACACCGGCACCGGCAAGCTCGCGCGAGGGACCCTCGTCCTCGAGCTTGGGGTCGGTCAGGGGCACACCCCGCGGCACCTGGTCGGACGGCTCATGATGGTCCGTGACCACCAGATCGATCCCCAGGCTCTCCAGATAGGAAACCTCTTCCTTGGCGGCGATGCCGTTGTCGACGGTCACGATCAGCTGGGGATGAGCGAGCTCATTAACGCGATCGAGCGCCGCACGCGAGAGACCGTAGCCCTCGTCAAAGCGATGCGGAATAAACGGCGTGACATCGGCGCCAAACGCGCGCAGCGCCTCGGTCAGCAGGCAGGTCGACGTAATACCGTCAACATCAAAGTCGCCGAAGACGGCGATGTGCTCGTGGTTGCGAATAGCACGCTCAACGCGGTCGGCAACGACCGACATGCCCGGGATAATGAGTGGGTCGGCCCAGTCGCGATCGAGCGAAGGCGTCAAAAACAATTGGCCCTCTTTGATGGAGTCAATGCCGTGCGCGACCATAATACGCGCCACCAGCCCGGGAATGCCCAGGCCAGCCGAAAGCTCCTTTTCGAGCTCGGGGTTTTGCTGAGCGACCGCCCAGCGATGCGTCGTCTTAAGCGATGACATAGGCGCCCACCCCCGATAGGGGCAGGTCGCCGCGATACCTCTCACGGTTCATAGCGATGAGTCCTCTGTGTATGCCCGCTTCGGCAGGCAGATCTGTTGAACGGATTTATTATACCGTGCAGCACGGACGCAAATCGCCGCAGCACGCCGCGGTTTCGGTAAACGATGCCGGTAATAGCCTCGAAATATTCGAGCGTTTCTGACGCACGGACGCATGCGAGCGTCTAGCATATCCATTCAAAACGGGTTCACGGGCAAAGGGAGTCACAAGCACATATGAAGCAATGGGTTGGACTGGGCAAGTTTCTCGCGGGGCACATGCAGGTCATCGTTCCGATTTGCGTGGCGCTCGGCGTGCTCTTTCCCCAACAGATTGGCGTACTCAAGCCCATCGTTCCCACCTTGTTTGCCTTTATGACGTTTCAGGGTGCGCTCAGCAACACCTTTCACCAGGTAACCGAGGTGTTCCGCCGTCCGTTGCACCTAGTCTTGGCGCTGCTCGTCTCGGCGGTGCTTATTCCCATCGCGGCGTATGCCATGGGGTCACTCTTTTTTGGCTCCAACCCCAACCTTGTCTGCGGCATCGTGCTCGAATACAGCGTGCCCGTAGCCGTCACCGCCTTTATGTGGATCAGCATGTTCGGCGGCAACGGCCCGCTCGCGCTCACCATTATCCTGACGTCCTCGGTCATCTCGCCTGTGACGATTCCGCTCACGCTCAAGCTCCTGCTGGGCGCCACCGTTTCGATCGATGTGCCGAGCATGATGCAGAACATGTCCTTTATGATCGCCATCCCCGCCGTGCTCGGTATCGTCATCAACGAGCTCACGCGCGGCTGGGGTCACGAGAAGCTCTCCCCCGCGCTCTCGCCCGCCTGCAAGTTCATGATGATGGGTGTCATCGCGTCCAACTCCACCGCCATGAGCGAGTACGTGCTGCATATGAATGTTGAGCGCTTGGAAGTCGCCCTCTTTATCCTGGCGTTCGCCATCAGCGGCTTTATCATCGGCATTCTGGTCGCACGCGCCCTGCACCTGCCGTATAGCGAGACGACCACCATGTGCTTTACCTGCGGCATGCGCAACATCTCTTCGGGCGCCGTCATCGCCACGCAGTATTTTCCCGGCGAAGTCGTGTTCCCCGTCATGTGCGGCACGCTGTTCCAGCAGGTGCTGGCCTCGATTATCGGACATCTCTTTGAGCGCCTAACCGGCGAGGAGCGTGCCAAACAGCGCAAACGCGTCGAGGCCGGCCGCGACGCAATGGCACGCTAGGCAGCACACTTTTCGCAGGCGCTCGCCTTGCTACGCGAGCGTTTCCAGATGCGCACGCAGGCGCTCAGCATCGGTATCGAGCGTGGTCTCGGCATTGACCTGGGCCAAACGATAGCCCACAAAGTAGGGCGATACCACCCAACGTGGCAACGCCTTGGCAATGGTCCGGCCGTTCATGTGGTAGAAGAACAAGTTGTACGACTCCGCGCGACCGCCGTGGTGTTCGTGCAGGATATAGCGCAGGGCCACCTGAATCGCATCGACAAACAGGTCCGCTTCGGCTTGATCGCGGACGTCGTCGCTGGCGGCGATTCCCTGTGGAGCCGAGACGTTGACCTCAAAGAATCCCATGATCGGCTCGGTTGAAATGTTGACCGCAACCCTCCCGTGTCGCCAAACATCGATGCCTTCGAAGTTGGCGGGGGCTAGTGCTGCATAACCGTCCTCCCGCTCCAGGCCCACAATCTGCATGTGCGGATGGACGAGGCTGCCGCCCGAAAGCGGGCCTTTGTTCTTGTACATGAGCACACTGCGGTACTGTTGGGAATCGATCATCTGCTGCCAACAGCCCAGGGCAAACCTCATCACATGATGCAGCTCGTCCGGTTCATAGGTCACCAGGTCGGCGTCGTGATTGGCCGACTCGATCAATACGGTCTGACGGGTGGCCCGCAAGGTCTTGAACTTATTCTCGAGCCAGATGCAGTCACCATCGCGCTGGATGATGTTGGCGAGCCCCTCCGTGTCGCAAAAGGGGCACGCGGTGCCAGGGCGACGATTATCGTCGGGCTTGCCGCTCGCCTGCCGAACGTCAAATACCAGCGCCACGGGTTATACCTCCAGTGGCACGATCTTGGTGCCATGGAGCTCGGAGACGCCTAGTGCCGCCGCGACCGCGTCGCGATTTGCCGTAGTGATGCCGCCGCCGGGAAGGATGGTCAAACGATCGCCCGCATACTCGATTAAACGAGCCAGGTTTTCGAAGTTGTCCTCGATCGGCGTACTGGCAGCGCCACCGTGCGTCAGAATGCGCGTGACGCCGCAGTCGGCGAGCGTGTCAACGGCGTCCAGCTGAGCTTCGGGCGAGAGCTGGTCAAATGCCATGTGGAAGGTGATGTCAAGGGACTCGCGCTTGCACTCCTCGGTCGCGCAGCCCGTAGCCATAACGAGGGCGCCGAGGGTGAGCTCGTCGAGCGCCCAGCCGCCGGCACAGGGCTTGCAGCAGCCAAAGACCAGGCCGTCAACGCCAGCGCTCACAGCAAGGCCCAGGTCCATCTCCATCATGCGCAGCTCGTCCTGGTTGTAATGAAAATCGCCACCACGCGGACGAATCATGCACATCACTCGCGCGTCATGCTCGTGAGCGTAGCTGACTGTAGCGCTAATAACGCCGGCGGAAGGCGTGGTGCCACCGACGGCGAGGTTGTCACACAGCTCGATGCGCCCCGCACTGGCCTCGATGGCCGCCGGCACTCGCTCAAAGTTCTCGGCACAAAACTCGTACAGCATAGATAGGCCCCCAAAGACAGCAGATGTTTTCCGACGGGCATTGTCACACATCCCCATGAAGTTGCGGTGGAATAGGGACTGTTTTGGCGTCTAGAGCCCCCATTTAGTCCCTATTTCACCGCAAATCAGAACCACCCTTAAAAAGGGTGGTTTGCTCTTAGGGTATAACCCACGGGCCCCGGGCTCGCGTCTAAAGGC
>CAKUGA010000037.1 GCA_934654515.1 uncultured Collinsella sp.
GAGTACGTGCTCGAGGGCAACGTGAGCTACGCCGGCGCCGTCAAGACGTGGCTGCGCGACGACCTGGAGCTCATCAATAGCCCCGAGGAAGTTACCGACCTGTGCTATGCCGCCAACCCGGCGAGCCGCGTCTACTTTGTGCCGGCGTTCACTGGCCTGGGCGCGCCGCACTGGGCGAGCGATGCCGAGGGCTGCGTCTTTGGCATGACGCGCACCACGGGCCGTGCGGAGTTCGTGAAGGCCGCCGACGAGTCGATCGCCTATCAGATCTTCGACGTGATTGATGCGATGGTCGAGGATTCGGGCGCGGCGCTGGCCGAGCTTCGTGTTGACGGCGGTCCCACGCGTGACGCGTACCTGATGCAGTTTGAGAGCGACCTGGTCGGCTCGCCCATCCGCATCGCGAGCAACGACGAGATGAGCGGTTTGGGTGCGGCCTGGGCCTGCGGCATTGCGCTGGGCATGTACACGCGCGACGTGGTCGACGTCTACGGCGCCCGCGGCATCGTGGAGCCTTCGATGCCTGCCGACGAGCGAGCCAAAAAGATCGCCGGCTGGCGCCACGCGGTCGAGGCAACAATCGCATACACTGCCTAGAATGATTTTTCTGGGACGGGGATCAAATAATCATTGCTCCCCGTCCCAGGTAGCTAATTTGGGACGGGGCTTTTTTGACTGGTATGATTGGTGCGATCATTTCAACCAGCTAAAAGAGTCCCGTCCCAAATTGACTACCGAGAGGATCTGCCATGGAGCGCATTGCGAGCTTTTCTGTCGATCATCTGCTGCTTGAGCCCGGCGTGTACGTGAGCCGCATCGACCGCGACCCAGCGACCGGTACCGCCGTCACCACCTTTGACCTGCGCCTGACCACGCCCAACAAAGAGCCGGTCATGAACACGGCCGAGTGCCATACCATCGAGCACCTGGGCGCGACGTTTCTTCGCAATCATGCCGAGTGGTCGAGCCGTATCGTCTACTTTGGCCCCATGGGCTGCCGCACGGGCTTTTACCTCGTCGTGTTTGGCGAGGTGACGAGCGAGGAGATCCTGCCGCTCGTGCGCGAGCTGTTTGAGTTCGTCGCCGGCTTTGAGGGCGATGTCCCCGGCGCCGCTCCCGAGGAGTGCGGTAACTACCTGGACCAGAACCTTCCCATGGCCAACTGGCTCGCGCGCCGCTACCTCGACCGCGACCTGGCCGATATCGACGAGACGCACCTGCACTATCAGCAGGCGTAAGGGCCCTACCATTCAAAACGCGCGCATCGGGCGCCCTCGCTTATGCGGGGGCGCCTTTTTGTCGAGTGGCCAGCGCGAGCGTTCAAAATCGCTCGTGTTTGTTCTAGAATGTTCGTATAGTCACAATTATGAACAGGAGTGAACATGCATATCTACTCTGTCACCGACCCCGAGTTCAAGTCCTACGGTCACGTGTGGGACGACGTGCCCTCCAGTCTGACCACGCCGCTTGTCGAGGCGCTTTCCGCCACACCCATTCCCGAGGGCAGCAAGTACGTGGCCTCCGCGCCCGAGCTCGAGCAAGTCGAAGGTGCCGACACACTCGGTCTGCTCATGTACGGCGGCCGTCCCTTCCAGCTGGGCTGGTGCAACGGCCACAACACGAAGCTCAACTGCCTGGAGTATCACCGCGCCAGCGAGTTCAACCTGGGTGCCCGCGACTTTATCCTGCTGCTGGCCAAGCGTGAGCAGATCGTCGACGGCAAGCTCGACACCGCGCAGGTCAAGGCCTTCCGCGCACCCGCCGGCACGCTCGTCGAGGTCTATGCCACCACGCTGCATTACACGCCGTGCATGGTCGACGACGGCGGCTTCCAGGTGATGATCGCGCTGCCCGCCGGCACCAACGGCCCGCGTCCCGAGGCTGCGGCCAACATGCCTGCTGCCGGTGACAGCTACTGCTACTGGAAGGCCGACAAGTGGGTTCTCTGCCACGCCGATAGCCCCAAGGCAGCTGAGGGCGGCTACGTAGGCCTCACCGGCAAGAACCTCGACATCACCGTGGACTAGAATCTTCCGTCTCGATCTGAACCACCACAAAGGGGACAGGCGCCTTTGTGGTGGTTTGTTTGCATAGAACACCTGTACGACTCCTTTCCTTTCTTTCCTATTTTTTCCTTTTTTTCCTATTGAGGCGGGCGGTCCGATTTCCGTTTGTCCCAATCTGTAACATCTAGCAGGTAAAATCGTCTCTACCTGTTACAGATCGAGACAAACTGCAGGGGCAGTCCGAAAAATCTTGATCTGTAACAATAAGCCCGGTTTTGACGGCCTAACTGTTACAGATCGAGACAAACCTGCCCAAACCACCACAAAGGTGCCTGTCCCCTTTGTGGTGGTTGGGTATCAGAAAGTGTCAGGCGCGGGCGGTCGCTGGGCGTCTGCGTGCGAAAAGAAGTGTCGACCTGCGTCGCTGCCGTTGAGCGGGACCCCGTTTACGGGGATACTGAAACCACGACAAGCAGCGTATGAAAGGATCGATGCATGGCTTTCCGTAAAGACTTCCTGTGGGGCGGCGCGACGGCTGCTAACCAGTGCGAGGGCGCCTACAACGTGGACGGCCGCGGCCTGGCCAACGTGGACGTGGCTCCGCACGGCCCCGAGCGCTATGCGGTGGTCTCCGGCCAGCGCAAGATGCTCGACTTCGAGGACGGCTATTACTATCCCGCGCAGACCGGCATCGATTTTTACCATCACTACAAGGAGGACATCGCCCTCTTTGCCGAGATGGGCTTTAAGACCTTCCGCATGAGCCTGGCCTGGACCCGCATCTTCCCCAACGGCGATGAGACCGAGCCCAACGAGGCCGGCCTGGCCTTTTACGAGGACGTGTTCCGCGAGTGCCAGAAGCATGGCATCGAGCCGCTCGTGACCATCACGCACTTCGACTGCCCCATCCACCTCATCAAGGAGTACGGCGGCTGGCGCAACCGCAAGCTCATCGACTTCTACAAGAACCTCGCGACCACGATCTTCACCCGCTACAAGGGTCTGGTGAAGTACTGGCTTACCTTTAACGAGATCAATATGATCTTGCACCTGCCGTTTATGGGTGCCGGTCTGGTCTTTGAGGAGGACGAGAACAAGGAGGCTGTCGAGTACCTGGCCGCCCACAACGAGCTCGTCGCCAGCGCTTGGGCTACCAAGATCGCCCACGAGATCGACCCCGAGGTCAAGATCGGCTGCATGCTCGCCGCCGGTAGCTACTACCCCTACAGCTGCCGTCCGGGCGACGTTCGCCAGGCACAGCTCGACAACCAGGACAACTACTTCTTCGTCGACGTCCAGAGCCGCGGCTATTACCCGGCCTATGCCGTCAAGAAGCTCGAGCGTCTGGGCATCGATGTGGGCATGACCGACGAGGACCGCGAGATCCTGGCCGCCAACACCGTCGACTTCATCAGCTTTAGCTACTACAGCACCCGTTGCTCCGCCGGTGCCGACAACCCCGAGGTCGAGCGCACCCAGGGCAACGCCTTCGCCGGTGCTAAGAACCCCTACCTGCAGCAGAGCCAGTGGGGCTGGGCCATCGATCCGCTGGGCTTCCGTATCACCCTCAACGACCTGTACGACCGCTATCAGAAGCCACTGTTCGTGGTCGAGAACGGTCTGGGCGCCAAGGACGTTGTCGAGGAGGACGGCTCCATCAACGACGATTACCGCATCGACTACCTGCGCCAGCACATCGCTGCGATGCGCGACGCGGTGACCGAGGACGGCGTCGACCTGCTGGGCTACACCACCTGGGGCCCGATCGACCTGGTCTCGGCCGGCACGGGCGAGATGTCCAAGCGCTACGGCTTCATCTACGTCGATCGCGACGACGCCGGCAACGGTACCCTCAAGCGCTCCAAGAAGAAGAGCTTTGACTGGTACAAGCACGTTATCGAGACGAACGGCGAAGATTTGGCCTAGGCTTCCCCGGCAATCATAGCTTCCTAACCAAGGCGCCCGGCGAGCACAAACTGCTCGCCGGGCGCCTTGTTAAAAGAAGTGAAAGGGAATAGGACTCAATATCGATAAGAGACGTTCTGCCGTCTGCGGATTTTGGGACATGCGGCCCGTTTTTTGAGCCTGCCTGTCGGTACACTAAAAGCACTATGGGTACCCGCGAACGACATATCGGACACACGGCCACCCGATCCGCACCCGTGGCGGATCCCAGGGGCGGCAGGCTCTTCGCCATGCCGCGATTCCTCGTTGGCATAACGCACCTGGTGTACCGTCGCCGCGCCTTCGTCATTGCCGGCGTCATAACCGCACTATTTCTTCTGCTTTTGGCGGTCTTGCCGGCGTTATTCGCCTCCGACCCCAAGCTGTCCAACACCGTGCCTGTCTATGGCGAGGTGTCCAAAGAAGTCGTGGACGGGCTTATCCATTCGAGCTCGATTCCGCTGCTTGTCGCTGCGATCGCCTTTTCAATCTGGGGCGTGCTGGTTTACCTGCGCTGTTTGGATTACGTTTTGCGCCGGCGCCTTGTTGCCGTCGCCACCATCTGCGCCCTCTGGATGATTGAGGTCATCCTCAAATACAAGTCGTTCACACCGTTCTATGCCACCGTGCTGTGGTACCTGTACTACGTGCCCATGACGCTCGTTCCGCTGCTCTATCAGCTGTGCGGCCTGCGTCTTGCAGGCTTGGAGCAACATCGTGCGGGCCGCCGCTACCGTACGGCCCTGTGGATTGCGGCCATCCTGCTCATTGGATTTGTGCTCACCAACGATTTTCACCAGCAGGTCTTTCACTTCGATCGCTCAAGTGACACCTGGAGCAACGACTACACGTACGGCTGGGGCTATTTCGCCGTTCTGATATGGACGGCCTTTAACTTTGTCGCCTTTTTCATTTTGGTGGGTCGGTCTGCATCCTTCCGCATTCAGCGCTTTTCGGGCACGGCGGCACTCGTGCTGCTGGGCGGCGCGTTCTTTGCCATCTCGTATGCCCTGCGCGTGCCGTGGGCATGGAAGCTCAACTTTTCGCTCGTCTACTGCGTGCTGTGCGTGGTGACGCTCGAGATTTGCCTCGATTGCGGCGTCATTCCGTCGTATCACGACATCGCCGGCATCTTCGATACCCTGCCGCTCGACCTTAAGGTCCTAACGCGCGACCTGCAGGAAGTTTATGCCACGCCGGTGTCAAAGCCGATTCCGGCGGGCGTGCGCGAGGAGCTGCGTGCTCAAGAACTCGGACACTCCCACGCCTTTGCCGTCGTTTCCAATCCCGATGTGATGTATCGCTCCTTTCCACTGTTGGGCGGGTCGGCCTTGCTTGCTCAGGACGTATCGGAGGTCAACGAACTCAACCGCGAGCTGGCGCATCGGCGTATGGAACTGCAGCGCCAAAACGAACTGCTCACGGCCGACTACGACCTTAAAGCGCATCTGGCAGATCAAGAGGCCGAGGCCTTGTTGGTCAAAGACGTTGACCAGGCACTTGCCCGCGCACTCGGCGAGATGTATGGGCTGCTGAGTTCCCTGCCGCCGTTAACCGACGAGGCATCCTCGCACGAGCGGTACCGCATGCTGCAGTGTGCCAAGATGTTTGTCGCCTATTGCAAACGCAAAGGCTCGCTCACGCTGGCGCAGCACGGGGAGAGCGGTTTTGACCGCGACCGTATCCAGCTGATCGCCAACGAGATGGCAAGCGATCTGCGCACCATCGATGTCGACTGCGCCTCGATTATTGCCATACGGCGCCCCATGCATGCCAGTGCGGTGAGCGCGCTGTACGACTGCGTGTACGATTTTGCGTTCTTCGCTTACACCACCGACCATCCGGCGCTCATGTATCACCTGAGCGACCACGATTCGTGCAGCGTGG
The DNA here is from genome assembly GCA_934654515.1 of uncultured Collinsella sp. GTDB lineage: Bacteria > Actinomycetota > Coriobacteriia > Coriobacteriales > Coriobacteriaceae > Collinsella. Next base: position 5,838 of record CAKUGA010000037.1, read on the forward strand.
AGCTGCGCGCCACGCTCTTCTCCAATGACGAGGAGGACTTGTCGCAGACGCCGGCTGCCCACGAACTCGAAAGCGCGCTGCAGGGGCGCAACGTGGCATATCGTCTTGAGGGCGAGCCCGGTCAGCTGCGCATGATCGTATTGATGCCGCGGGCAGGTGAGTGACGATGCAGATTCCGCTTATCCTTCCCCAAATCGTTGCGCTCGATATCGTCTTTGCTCTGGCGGCGTGCCTGCAGACCATTCACGTTCCGCTCATCGCATCGCGCCGCTCGTCCTACAACCGCAAAGTGATTTGTGCCTACGAGGCGAGCCTTGTGCTGCACTTGATTATCTCGGCCGTCATCTTGTTCGCGTTGTCTGGCTCGTATTTGGTGGCGCCGCCTTACGTCGCCGCCGAGGCGGCGGGCGCGCTACTATGGCTCAACGCTGCGATCTTTTTCTACGGCGCGGTGCTTATGGTGCACTATCGTCGCCCCGTTATGTTGGCTGAGCTGCTGCTCGTTGCCGCCGTGACGCCGCCAGTGGTTTATGCCATGGGCCCGGCATGGACCGCGGTCCTTATCGCGGAGGGTGCGTTCTTCCTGTTCCGCTCCATCGCGGCGCTTTTGATGGATGTGCGCAACCGCCAGGAGGACATCACGGCGTTCTCGACGATCGAGACTATCAACGTGATTCCCGTGGGCATTCTGTATCTGGATTCGAAGGACCGCCCGTTGCTCATGAACCGCTGCATGCGCAAGAACCTCGTGGAGCTTCACATGCCCACCGACCTGGGCGATATGAGTGGCACGTGGAATGGCCTTCGCAAACTCAGCGCGCAGATGCCCGAGAGCAGCAAAGACCGCGTTCGAATCGACCTGGACCGCTTTGGTGAGGCGCGTGCGGTGATCGAGATTTCTTCCGCCGAGATTCGCCTATTTGTGCGCGACGATGTTATGGTTTCGGGTCGTTCGTTCGAACGCATTATTGGCTTGGACGTGACGGAGTACGCGCATGCCCACGACCGTCTGGCGCAGGCCAATCACCTGCTTGAGCTTGCGGGTCAAGAACTTCAGGCTCAGATCGAAGAGGTCAAGAAGGTTGCCGACAATGCGGCCTACCTGCGCATGCGTGCCCGCGTGCACGACGTGATCGGCCAGCGCCTGTCCATCCTCCATCGATATCTGGAAGAGGGGCGCCTGGACGACGAGTCGCTCGAGCAGATTGACCCGCTGCTGCGCTCGATTGCTGCCGACCTGCGCAGCGGTGGCGCTAGCGAGCCTGCGGAGCAACTGGGCGATATCGTTCACGCCTTTGGCCTGGTGAGCGTACAGATCGATGTAGATGGATCGCTTCCGGACGATGCGCACGTCGCTGCTGCCTTTTTGCAGATAATCCGCGAGGCGTCGACCAATGCCACCAAGCATGCGCAGGCCCACCAGGTTCAGGTGCGCCTGTGGCAGGAGGTATCGGATGGTGGCGCCATTGCACACATGACGGTATCAAACGACGGTGCGCCCGCTCCCGTATCGTATCGCGAGGGAACGGGTATCCCTGGTATGAGGCATGTCGCGCAAAATCTGGGCGGCACCCTGGAGGTCCATGCCGCCCCGCCCTTTACGCTTGCGGTGTCCATTCCGCTGAACTCCAACGCAACGGTCCAAAGGAGAAGCTCATGATTCGTATCCTTATCGTCGAAGACCAGGCCATTCTGCGCGAGAGCCTCGCACGCTCCGTTGGTGACCAGCCCGACATGACCGTTGTTGCCGCCATCGCCGATGCCTCAGATGCCTTGGACGTCGCGCTTAAGGAGCATCCGGACATGATTTTGATGGACGTGTGCACCGAGCACGATTCCAACGGCATCGTGGCGGCGGCGCGCATCAAAGAGCGGCTGCCCGAGTGTCGCATCGTTATCATGACGGGCATGCCCGAGATTACGTTTGTGGATCAGGCGCGCGAGGCGGGCGTCGACAGCTTTGTGTACAAGAACGTCGGCATCGATGAGCTCTTTGCCGTGATGCGCTCCACGCTGGCAGGTTACTGCACGTTTCCCAAGCCGCCCGAAAGCATCTTTTCGGGCACGGCGGCCCTCGACGACGTTGAGCTGTCGATCTTGCGCCTTGCCTGCGAAGGCAAGAGCCGTCGCGAGATTGCGGCTGAGCTGTTTATGAGCGAGGGCACGATCAAGCGCCGTATCTCGGAGATTCTCAACAAGACCGGCTACGACAACATCATGCGCCTGGCCGTGCACGCGGTGACCGAAGGCAGCATCGTCCCCAATATGGAGCGCTAACGCTCGCTACCTATCGGCGCAAAGCGACGGGGCCGCAGGATCAACTCCTGCGGCCCCGTCTGGCATGTGCGCGGATATGTCCGCCAATCCGCGGCTGTCGTGGTCTGCCGTTACGCGATGGTTGCGCTGTAGGAGGCGACGTCCTCGTAGGAATCGGTCAGGTAGGCGTCGATGCCGATGGTCGTGTTGACCAGGTCGTCGAGGCTATCGAGCGCGCCGTTCGAGAACGTGAATTCCTCGGTGGCGTTGGTGCCGGGCATCAGGTGAGCCGAGAACCAGGGTTCCTTCATGGTGCCGTTGACGTTGGTCTTACCGCTGGGAGCGTAGAAGGTCAGGTCCTTGTCGCTCTTGTTGGTGATGTTGACGACAAAGCCGATGTCGCCCCAGTCGTCCTTGAACTTCTCGGTGATGGTGATGGTGCACAGATCGTCATCGGCGACGGTGACGGCGGGGGAGATTTCGACACTCTGGACGTCGTCGTCTTCGACGGCCTCATCGATCTCCTCTTCCTTTTCGGCAGCCTCGCGATCCTTCTTCACCGTGCCGGACAGATCCTTGTCGGACTTGGTGAAGACAAGATTGCCATCATCCTCTTCGAGGATGAGTTTGCCGTCCTTGAGCTTCATGTCGTGCGACTCGTCTTCGGCGGTGATGGTTACGGTGGTGGCGTCCTTTGCCTCCCATTTAAGGTCGACAACCTCAAGGAACAGGTCGAGAGCGCCCGTGCCGTCCTCATCGAGAATCAGGACGCAGTGGACACCCCAATCCTCGAGCATCTTCATGTACTCATCGGTCAGCTCTTCGCCCTCCAGGGTTCCTCCCGAGAGCTCCCAACTGCCGACGAAGTTGGCCTTGGGATCCTTGCCACCGCCGCCGCTGCAGCCCGTCAGGGCAAAGGCGAGCGCCAAGACGCATGTCAGGAATGCGAGTACGGACTTTTTGAACGTTGTCTTCATGGTGTCCTCCTTCTTGTGTGAAAACCCATAGAAGCAAATGCGGGGGCGGCGGAACCCCCGCCAATTACCAGATAAAGGGGCTAGGGCCTGGGCGTTCCGCAGTTGCTGCAGAACTTGCCGCCGTTTTCGCTACCGCAGTTGGGGCAGAACCACTTGGCCGGTGCCGGGGCGGGTGCGGGGCTGCCGCACTCGGGGCAGAACTTGCCGGTGTTGGTGGCGCCGCAGCTGCAGGTCCACGTGCCGGCCGCGGGAGCGGCGGCGGGAGCCGGCGCGGCGGCGGGGGCAGGTGCCGGCTGCGGGGCGGCCTGCTGCTGTGCCTGGCCGGCGGCGAACAGCTGGCTGGCGTTCATGCCGCCCATGCCGCCTGCCATGCCCATGCCCATAAAGCCTGCCATCGCGCCGTTGGGGTTGGCCGCCGCGGCGCGCATCGCGTCGCTCTGGGCGCTGGCGATATTGGCGGCCGCCATGGTGGGATCGCGCATGACCGCGGCCTTCTGCAGGTCCTTGATCATCTGCTCGTCTTCTTGCGAGGCGGCGATGGAGTTGACGCCAAAGCTCACGATCTCGACGCCGCGCAGGTCGCGCCAGTCGGCGGAGAGGACTTCGTTGAGCGCGCGGGCGAGCTCGGTGGTGTGGCCGGGGATGGCGCTGTAGCGGATGCCCATCTCCGAGATCTTGGCAAAGGCGGGTTGCAGGGCGGTGAGCAGCTCGGACTTAAGCTGGCTGTCGATCTTGTCGCGCGTGTAGCTATCGGTCACGTTGCCGCACACATTGGTGTAGAACAGCAGCGGGTTGGTGATGCGGTACGAATACTCGCCGTTGCAGCGCACGGAGATGTCGACGTCCAGGCCGATATTGTTGTCGACCACGCGGAAGGGCACGGGCGAGGCAGTGCCGTACTTGTTGCCGATGATCTCCTTGGTGTTGATGAAGTAGACGCGCTGGTCCTTGCCCGCGTCGCCGCCAAAGGTAAAGCGGCTGCCGATATTGGCGAAGGTCTCCTTGATGGAGTCGCCCAGGTTGCCGCTAAAGACGCTCGGCTCGCTGCCGGTATCGAAGACGAACTCGCCGGGCTCAAGCGCGACCTCGATGATCTTGCCGTTTTGCACTACGAGCATGCCCTGGCCGTCGTTGACGGCGATGACGGAGCCGTTGGAGATGACGTTGTCCTCGCCGTGCGTGTTGGAGCTGCGGCCGCCGGTGCGCTTGACGCCCTTGCAGGCCAAGACGTCAGCGGGCATCGATTCGCAATAGATAAATTCCTTCCACTGGTCGGCCATGACGCCGCCGGCAGCTCCCAATCCAGCTTTCAAGAGTCCCATGGTGATCTTCCTTTCTCGTTAAAGTCGGGGTGGTATTGGTCAGAATGGTTAATCGTCCTTGTTGTCCTTCATGACGACGGTGGTCTCGGTATGGCTGAAGGTGTCGTGCTTTTCGACCAGGTCGAGCTCGCCGCAGTACTCGTCGGCGTGGGTCGCCTCGTTGGCCGTCTTGAGCTGGCCTACCAGCAGCACGTCTCCAATGATCACGATGATCAGCGGCGCCACGATGTTGATGAGGATGCCCTCGATATCAAAGGTGAGGTAATCCGGATCGAAGGCGTATTCGCCCATAAAGAGAATCTGGGAGAGGACAAATCCGATCACAAAGAACAGCAGCGAGGCGATGATGAGCTTGGGCTTGGAGCAGGGGAGCTCGCCGACCATGCGGCCGGTCTGGCCGTTCATGGCAAACAGGTAGCTCTTACCGTTCCACGAGGTGGAGAGCATCCAGACGGGGAACAGGGCGTAGTCGCTGTCTTCCCAGGTGTAGTCGAGCTGCTTGCTTTCGACCGTGGCGTCATCGTATTCGTCGACGACGGTCTCGCGCAGGGCCGAGATCGTGCTCTCCTCCATGCGGCGCTCGGCACGCGCCTTGCAGGTTTCGCAGTCCTCGTCGTAGCGGTTGGCGATGTAGCCGGGCATATACGCGACCGAGAACGGGCGCAGCGCCTCGTAGTCAAACGGCTCGATGGCGTCCATGTGGCCGTCGGGCATCTTGGACGATCCGTCGACGGGCACGCGCTCAAACGAGATATTGCCCTTACGGTAGGCATCGTAGTGGTCGGTGGTCGTGACGGTGCGGTCGGATTCCTCGGTCACGGTCTCGTTGGTTGCGTCAAAGTACACTTCGCCGTCTACGCGAGCGCCGTAGAGCCAAAACGGAACATAGACGCCTTGGACCTCGTCGATATGGTTGCCGGTGACAAAGCTCTTGGGCAGCAAGATCTTGCCCTTGTAGTGCTCCTTGAGCGCGGCCAAGACATCGTCGCGCCCGAGCTTAAACGGGATCACCAGGTCAGGCGAGAAGTCGCCCGAGAGCTGGCCGGGTGCCACGGCGGGATTGCCGCAGTACGGGCAGGTGGTGACGGCGACGGTGCCGTCCGAGATCAGCTCGGCGCCACACGACGAGCAGATATAGCCGGCGTTTTCGGCAAGCTCCTGCACCGCATCGTCGGATGCGGGCTTGGATGTTGCGGCCGCCGCATCGGCTTTGGCATCTGCCTTGTCCTGGCGCTCGCGATAGAGAGCCTCGACTTCTTCGACTTCAAAACGCGAGTCGCAGTAGTCGCAGACGAGCTTTTGCTCGGCGCTTGCAAAATGCAGCGGGCCGCCGCAGGCAGGGCACTGATAGTTAACGCTTTCGAAGGCCATGATCGGTCCTTTCCGTGCCGGGGGCTATGCGCCGATGGCGCCGCCGCAGTATTCGCAGCGCCCACTGGCATCGGGAATGGTGGTGGCACCGCAGAAGGGGCAAGTGACCGCGGTCTTGGGGACCTTAGCGGCAACGACGCTGTCGCGCGTCTCCTGACGCAGCTGCACCAGCGCGTCGCGGACTTCGGTTGCCTGACGTTTGGCCTCGCGGTACTCGATGGACCCGCGCTGCTCAATGGTGGAGTCGTTCACGCGCAGGTCGATCTCGGTAAAGTACGGCGTGTTGACGTGGATGGTCAGATTGAAGTCGTAATCCAGGTCGTAGCGCGGCGGGTCATAACTCTCGCGCTCGCCGTCCTTGGTCTCGCGATAGATCTCGGTGCGGTGCTCGTCGATGTCCATGTCGCAGCCGAGTACCTGCGAAAACTCGATGATGTCGGGGTTGGCGTCGCGCCAGCGCGTCTGCGAGGTAATAATCAGCAGGCCCGCGTCCTCGTCGAGCATAATATTGGTGCGTCCGGCCGAGAGCGTGCGCGTGGGATTGAACGATGC
>CAKUGA010000038.1 GCA_934654515.1 uncultured Collinsella sp.
GCGCTGGGCTCGCCCAATGTGTATGGTGCCGATGGCGCTTGCGAGGTGAGCCGCCTGACCGGCTGGGAGCACAGCCTGGGCTACAGCCCGGCGTCCGACCTGGCCCATACCGATTGCATCATGTACCTGGGGCGCTCCATCGTGGATTCGTCGACGATGGGCGCGGTCGATGCGCTCAACGATGCCCGTCGGCGCGGGGCCAAGATCATTGTGGTGGACCCGCGGCGCAGCGGCTCGGCCGCGCTTGCCGACCGCTGGCTTCGCGTGCGCCCGGGCTGCGATTTGGCCCTGCTGCTGGGCATTGCGCACGTACTCATTGCCGAGGACCTGTACGACCATGACTTTTTGACCCGCTATACCACGGGCTTTGATGAGCTGGCGCGGGCTGCTGTCGCCTGGACGCCCGAGTGGGCCGAGTCGATTTGCGACGTGCCGACCGATGACATCCGCGCGACGGCGCGCGATTTGGCTGCTGCGGCGCCTGCTGCCGTGGTCGACGCGGGCTTCCACGGTGGTATCGGCATTGCGTATGCCAACAGCACCCAGACGGCGCGCGCTATCTGCCTGGTGGATACGTTGTTGGGCTGCCTGGGGCATGCGGGTGGCGCGCTCAACCCGCCGACGCCGCTCGCACTGGGTGACTTGGACCCTGCATGCTTTGCGACACCGCTGGTGCCGCGTGAGCCCAAGTTGGGCTCGGAGCGCTATCCGCTCGTCGATCCGGTGCGCGGCCTGTGTACGACCATTGGCCAGTCCATTCTTGCCGGCGACCTGCGCGGGCTCATCGTCTATGCCAGCAACCCCGGTGCGGGTTACGGCAACGCCGATGCGTGGCTTGGCATCCTGCGGCAGCTCGACCTGCTCGTGACCATCGATATCCGCTGGTCCGAGACGGCTCGTGCTTCCGATTTTGTACTGCCCGACGTGACGTATCTGGAGGCCGACCGCGGTGTGGGTACGGTCGTGGGTCGCAACGATGCGCGCGTATTCTACCGCAATGCGGTGCTGCCGGTTTTGCATGACGACACGCGTCCCGGACGGGAGATTTTTGCCGGCCTGGCTGCTGCCTGTGGCGTGGGCGAGTACTTCGACTTTACGGCGGATGACCTTGCGGCAGCCCAGGTTGCCCCGTTTGGGATTGACCTGGCTGCGTTTAAAGAGCGCGGTTGGGCAGACACGGGCATGTCGCTGCCGTCGCGTACGGGCGAGCCGGTGATTCCGCTCGACGGCGACAAGATTGCGCTGGCAAGCGACGTGTGGGAGCGCGCTGGTTTGGGTCGTGTGCCCGGCTGGATTGCCCCGATGGTGGAGCCGGGGCCGGGGATGTTTCGCCTCATTAGCGGCAACCGCCCCTTTGAGTCGCATACCTCGCGAAGGCTTGCAGCCCAAGGTGCCGCCGAGGCTGGGTCGGACCTGGATGCCGTGCAGGTGAACGCCGATGTCGCTGCTCGCATGGGTATCGCCGATGGTGAGGTCGTCGAGCTTGTGAGCGACATGGGCCGCGATCGCGTGCGTGTGGAGGCCACGCCCTATCTGCATCCGGCGTGCATCTTTACCTCGGCCGCTCCCGGCGGGCGTTCGTTTGGCGCCGGTTCGGATGGTGTCCAAGCACTCGGCGTCGGTCCGCTCGACCACACGCCGCTGCGCTGGGATCCCATTACGGGCGCCGCGCTCACCCAAGAAAACGCCGTTCGCGTGGAAAAGATTGCGCCGCGCGGGGATAATGACGAGTAATTGACTCAGCCGATGTATTTGACTGATCCACGTTTGTTTTGAAAGGCCGCACATGAGCGATAGCCAGAACATTTCCGATGAGGTGCGCGCCCGTCTGCGCGCCATCCCCTCTGTCAACGAGCTGCTCACCGAGTGGCCGGTGGTGAAGGCGGCGGGGGAGACGTGCGATGCCGTGGTGCACGCCGCCGTGACGGCAGAGCTCGACGAGGAGCGTGCCGCCATCCGCACCGGCGCCGCCCCGCGCTCCAAGCGCGAGCTGGCATCGGCCATCGAATTCCGTGCACATCGCTCTGCGCTGCCGAGCCTGCGTCCGGCTGTGAACGCCACGGGCGTTGTCATCCATACCAACCTGGGCCGTGCCCCGCTTGCGGAGTCGGCCGCCAAGGCCGTGGCCGAGGTCGCGCGCGGGTACAGCACGCTCGAGTACAGCGTCGATACCTGCTCACGCGGGTCGCGCAAGGAGCACGCCGCGCAGCTGATTCGCTCGCTCACCGGTGCCGAGGATGCGCTCGTCGTCAACAACAATGCCGCCGCGGTATTACTGGTGCTGGCCACCCATGCCGCAGGCAAAGAGGTCATCGTGAGCCGCGGCGAGCTCGTCGAGATCGGTGGCAGCTTCCGCATCCCCGATGTCATGGAGGCCTCGGGCGCTCGGCTCGTCGAGGTCGGCGCCACCAACCGTACGCACCTGGCCGACTACGAGCGTGCCATCACGCCCGACACGGCCATGATCCTGAAGGTCCACCCTTCCAACTATCGCATTGAAGGCTTTCACGAGGAGGTGAGCTCCAAGGAGCTTGCCGCGCTGGCACACAAACATGGTCTGCTGTTCTACGAGGACCAGGGCTCGGGCGCGCTGCTGCCCGACGACATTTTGGTTCGCGGCGGCGAGGAGACCACGCCGACCTCGGTTGCTGCCGGGCTCGATATCGTTTCGTGCTCGGGCGATAAGCTGCTCGGTGCCGCGCAGGCGGGTATCATCATGGGCCGTCGCGACTTGATCCAGGCCTGTGGCTCACATCCGCTCATGCGCGCCCTGCGTCCGGGCAAACTGGCGCTGACGGCGCTCGAGGCCACGCTGCGTATCTACATGGACGGCGCCGATGTGGCCCATCGCGACATTCCGGTGCTCAGCATGCTTACGCTTCCGCAGGCTCATCTGGAGCGTCGCGCGCGCAAGCTGCGCGACCTTATGGCGGCGGGGCTCGATAAGGCCGGCTGCCCGTGCGCCGTTGAGTTGGAGATTGTCGAAGAGTCGTCGACGCCCGGCGGCGGTTCGCTGCCTACCGTCGAGCTGCCGACGATGTGCGTTGCCGTGCGCCTTGTTGACGAGCGCCTGACGGTCGACGCGCTCAAGCGCTCACTCGTCCAGGACTTCGACACGCCGGTCGTCACGCGCACCTCGCACGATCGCATTCTGTTTGACGTCCGCACGCTCGTGGGCGACCGCGATATCGAGACCGCGGCCTCGACGCTTGCCGCGTGCGTTGTCAAGGCGGCGCGCCGATGAGTGGGGCAGAAACGCTCGTGGAATGCCCTGTCATCGTGGGCACGGCGGGCCACGTCGACCACGGTAAGTCGGCGCTTATCGAGGCACTGACCGGTAAGAATCCCGACCGCTTGGAGGTCGAGCGTCGCCGCGGCATGACCGTGGAGCTCGGCTTTGGCGAGCTGGCCCTGCCGAGCGACATGATCGTGGGCCTGGTCGATGTGCCGGGACATGCGCACTACCTGCGCGCCATGGTGCAGGGCGCCACGGGCATCGATGTGGCCGTGCTGGTGGTTTCGGCCGTCGAGGGCGTGATGCCGCAGACGCGCGAGCACGTGCATGTGCTGGAGCTGTTGGGCGTCACGCATATGGTGGTCGCGCTGACAATGTGCGACCTGGCCGATGCCGAGATGACCGAGCTTGCCGAGCTCGATGTCGACGACTTTTTGTCAGGTACCGTGTTTGCGGGCGCGCCAATCGTTCTCGTGTCGTCCAAGACGGGCGAGGGGATCGATGCGCTGCTGGCCGCGCTCGACGAGTGCGTGGATGCCTGCTGGGGCGCCTGTCGCGATCGCGCCGAGCGAACCGACGCCGCGCCTCGCCTGCCGATCGATCGCTGCTTCACGATCAAGGGTGCCGGCACCGTCGTGACGGGAACACTGCACGATGCGCCGATTGCGGTGGGCAATGAGCTCGTCGCGCTGCCGTCGCGTACGGTCTGCCGCGTGCGCGGAATTCAGGTGCATGGCGACACGCGGCGGGCACTGCCCGGTCAACGCGTGGCGCTCAACCTGGTGGGCGATGGCGTCGCTTCGCTCGATCGCGGCGAGATGCTCGGCGTGGAGGGCCGTTTTGGCCAGACACTGCGCTTTATGATGACGTTTACGTATTTGGGCCGCGAGGGCGCCAAGCCGCGCGTGCTCGAGTCGGGCGCGCGCGTGCACGTGATGGCGGGTACGGCCGAGGTCGTCGGCCGCATCATGCTCATGGAGGGCGAGGCGCCCATGGCGGTGGGCGAGACGCGCACCGTTCAGGTGCGTCTGGAGGACCCGCTGCCGCTGCGCTCCGGCGACCATGCCGTGGTGCTGTCGTATTCGCCCGTGATGCTTATTGGCGGCGGGCGCGTGCTGCTTTCGCGCTGCCGTCGCTCGCGCGAGCTTGCTGATGGAGAGCGCGCGCTGTACGCGGCGCTTGAGGCCGAAGATATTCCGGGCGCGGTGGATGCGTGGCTGGCGCTGCAGGCGCTGCCGGTTACGGCGGCCGATATTGCTGCGGCGTTGGATCTTGGTGCCGGTGAGGTTGACGCTGTGCTGGGTGCGCTGGTGGAGCAGGGTCCCGTGCGTGCGCTTACCGCGGGCGACGTGGAGCTTTTTTCGGATGCCGCGGCGCTCGATGCCGCGATGGGTACGCTGGCGGCGACCCTTTCCGCCATGCACGCGGCTGCCCCCAAGGAGACGGGCTTTACGCCCGGCGCCGTCGCCCACGCTGCCTGGCCTACCGCTGACGATGCCGTTGCCGCGGCTCTGATTGCCGAGGGCTGCTCGCGTGGCGTGTGTGCCTCCGAGGGCGCCGAGGTGTTCGACCCGCACTCCGCTGCCGCCGCGGCGCGCGTGGTGCGCGAGGCTTGCGAGCGTATCGTTGCACTTTTGGACGACGCGGGGCTCGATGCACCGACGTTGCCCGAGGTAGGCGAGCGACTGCAGCTCGATCGCGACACCATGACGCGTGCCTTGCGCGAGCTTTCGCTCAACCGCTCGATCGTGAAGGTCGAGCGCGATGTGGCCCTGTCCGCTGCTACCGAGGCCCACGCTCGCGAGCTCGTCGCTGCGGCCATCGATGCTGCCGGCGGCGCTGCCACCACAAGCGTGCTGCGCGAGGCCCTGGGTGTGTCGCGCAAGCGCGCCATCAGCATCCTGGAGCATCTGGACGCCGTGCGCTATACGGTGCTCGACAAGGAAGCCGGCGGCCTGCGCTCCCTGCGCTAGGGCCCCTCATCAGTTGCGGTGAAATACGGACTGTTTACCCCTATATCTAGTCCATTTAGTCCGTATTCCACCGCAACTTCCAGAATGACTACTCTGGTGTCCTGTGCGGCTGCGGGCTGCCTGGTTTGGTAAAATATCGCCGCACTTGGGAACGGATGGGCTCCGGTGGGCTCCGCGGTCCTCAAAACCGTTGCGAGGCGTGCAAAACGTCTTGGATGTGTTCGATTCACATACGTTCCCGCCATACGCTACCAGCGCTTTTGTGCTCGCGGTCTTGCTGCGTGCCGCAAAGGCGCTGTTTTGTTTTAGTACGGGGTCGTCGTGTCGCCTGCTTGGTCGGCGATGGTGCTTGGCTTCGTGACCGGGTTTTGAGCATGTCGATGGGGGTGTTTTGCCGTATGACTACCGTAAGACGGGCCGATCTTTCTTGTGTCGTCCAGGCGGGCGGGCTGTCCTCGCGCATGGGCTGCGATAAGGCGCGCATGGCGTTTTGCGGCGAGCCGCTCATCGAGCGCGTGCTGGGTCGGCTGGCGCCAGTTGCCGGCGAGTTGGTCGTGACGACTTCGCGTCCCAGCGAGCTTGCCTACCTTGAGGAGCACACGTTTGGCGGCCTGGTGCCGCGTGTGGTGGCGGATCTTGAAGGGTCGGCGGGCGCCATGCGCGGCATCGCGAGCTCGTTGGCTGCGGCTCGGCTGCCTCTCGTGGCGATCGTTGCCTGCGATATGCCGTTTGTCTCGCCGGAACTCATCGGCGCGCTTGCCGATCGTGTTGAGGCCGAGGCGCTCGATGTGTGCGTGCCGCGCGAGGAGCGGGGGATTGAGCCGCTATGCTCTGTCTGGCGCCGTGACGCGTGCGCGCCGGTTGCCCAAGAGTTGCTCGCCTGCGACCGCCAACGCATTCGCTGCCTGATCAATCGCGTTCAGGCTGGTTATATGGATGAGCCGCAGATCGTTAAGGCCGCGGGCTCGACGCTCTGCTTCGAAAACGTCAATACGCCCGAGGAGTTTGCGGCAGCCGAACTGCTCGCCTAGACGATGGGAGATGCCATGTCTCACGATATTTGCCCCGATAACGGGGAACCTTGCACTTGTGACGGGTCCGAACCCTGTACCTGCGGTTGCGGTGGCTGTGGGCATACCGCGGAAGAGGAAGCGGCCGCCGCGGCGTATCGTGAGGCACACCGCGGTGGCCCGTCCGGTGATGCCCTCGACCACGAACGCAAAATCATCGTTTCGTTCGACAGCACCTTCGATGTGATGGAATGCGAGCAGCTGTGCCTTGCCGCCGGTGTGCCCGGGCGCATTATGCCTTTGCCCGGCTCCATTACCGCTGGCTGCGGGCTGTGCTGGGCCATGCCGTTCTCGGGCGATGCGCTCGCCGCATTCCGTGCCGCCACCGAAGGCCGCATTACACCCGCCGACTACCATCAGCTCGTCCTTTAACCACCAAATCCACCACATTGGGGACAGGCACCTTTGTGGTGGTTTTAGTCCATATGGACGAAACAGCTTCGAAACACGGATTTTGCACGTCAAGCACTCAAAAACGCATCTACCTGCATCGTAATCAAAACGAAACATCTGCTCGTCGGCTTATGCGTAACTTTGTTGCAACAGTGCGATATTATCCATATTCGATAAAGCTCACGGCGCATGGGGCGCCGCGAACGACACCTTTCTTTTCCATCAATTGGAGGAAGCATGAGCTACACGCAGAAAGTTCTCGACGAGCTCAAGGCCCGCTATCCCGAGCAGCCTGAGTTCATCCAGGCCGCGACCGAGATCCTCGGCACCATCCAGCCGGCGCTCGACGCCCATCCCGAGTACGAGGAGGCCGCCCTGCTGGAGCGCCTCGTCGAGCCCGAGCGCATCGTTATGTTCCGTGTTCCCTGGGTCGACGACCAGGGCAAGGTCCAGGTCAACCGCGGCTACCGCGTCGAGTTCAACTCTGCCATTGGACCCTACAAGGGCGGCCTGCGCTTTAACCCGACGGTCACCCTGGGCATGCTCAAGTTCCTGGGCCTGGAGCAGATCCTCAAGAACAGCCTGACCACCCTTCCCATGGGCGGCGGCAAGGGCGGCTCCGACTTTGACCCCAAGGGCAAGTCCAACAACGAGATCATGCACTTCTGCCAGTCCTTCATGACCGAGCTCTACCGCCACATCGGCCCTAACACCGACGTTCCCGCCGGCGACCTGGGCGTTGGCGGCCGCGAGGTTGCCTACATGTTCGGTCAGTACAAGCGCCTGACCAACGAGTGGACCGGCGTCCTCACCGGCAAGGGCCTCTCCTTTGGCGGTTCGCTCGCCCGTACCGAGGCCACCGGCTACGGCCTGGTCTACTTTGTGGACGAGTACCTCAAGAGCCGCGGCGACTCCTTCGAGGGCAAGAACGTCGTCGTTCACGGCTCCGGTAACGTCGCCATCTACGCCGTCCAGAAGGTCGCCCAGCTCGGCGGCAAGGTGCTCGCCTGCTCCGACACCCACGGCTGGGTCGAGGATCCCGACGGCATCGACTACACCGTGCTCGAGCACGTCTACAACCAGAAGCGCTCCGGACACGACAAGGGCGTCACGCTCGCCATGTACGTCGACGAGAAGCCCAACGCTACCTGGCACGAGGGCGACGGCCGTGGCGTGTGGCAGCTTCCGTGCGACATCGCGCTGCCCTGCGCTCGCGAGAACACGCTGCTGCTCGAGGACGCCCAGGCACTCGTCGCCAACGGCTGCAAGGTGGTCGGCGAGGGCGCGAACATGCCCACGACCATCGAGGCCACGACCTACTTCCAGGAGAACGGCGTCGCCTTCATGCCCGGTAAGGCTGCCAACGCCGGCGGCGTGCTCGTGTCCGGCCTCGAGATGAGCCAGAACGCCGAGCACCTGTCCTGGACCTTCGAGGAGGTCGACGGCAAGCTCGAGCAGCTCATGCGCGGCATGTTCCACAACGTGGACGACACCGCCAAGGAGTACGGCGAGGAGGGCAACTTTGTCATGGGCGCCAACATCGCCGGCTTCCTGAAGGTCGCCGACGCCATGCTCGCCCAGGGCGTCTGCTAAACCCTGCCTGACATAGCATTTGATAAGGCTCCCAGCTATCGCGGCTGGGAGCTTTTTCTATCCCGGAGGACTCCTCATAACTTGCGGTGAAATACGGACTGTTTGGCGCTCTGAATCCGCCAAACAGTCCGTATTTCACCGCAAGTTATGGATGGGTGGGTGGATTTTGTCCTGCAACGGCGTGCGGCCCCTCGTTTGGTACACTTAAACGTACTGGACAAGTGAAGAGATGGGGGAGAACGTGCTCAAGTTCGGTACCTACGTCCGTGTTGGAAACGCGGCCGAAGCCTATGAGCTCTTGCAGAAAAACCGCAACAACAAGATTGTGGGCGGCGGCATCTGGATGCGCCTGGGTTCGCGTCGCGTGGCGACGGCGATTGACCTTTCGGCCTGCGGACTCGATCAGATCGAGGAGACCGAGACCGAGTTTCGCATCGGTGCCATGTGCACCCTGCGCCAGCTCGAGCGCCATGCCGAGCTCAACGCGCTTGTCAACAATGTCTTTGAGTTCGCCGTCCACGATATCGTGGGCGTACAGCTGCGCAACACCGCCACGGTGGGCGGCAGTATCTACGGCCGCTTCGGCTTCTCGGACGTGCTCTCGGCCTTCCTGGCGCTCGACTCCTATGTTGAGCTGACGGGCGCCGGCCGCGTGCCGCTCGCGGAGTTCGTGCGGATGGGCTACGTGCGCGACGTGATCGAGCACGTGGTGGTCGTCAAACACGATTACCGCGCGAGCTACGAGGCCGTGCGTAAGGCTGCGACCGACTTCCCCTCGCTCAACGTCACTGCCGCCTGGTGGGATAACTCCTGGCACGTTACCGTGGGCGCCCGCCCGCTGCGCGCGACCCTGCTGCAGGGTGAGACATGCGGTCTTACCAGCGAGCAGCCTTCCGAGGACGAGCTTCGCGCCCTCGCCGCGTCCGTGCGCGCGCTGAGCTACGGCACCAACCTGTGGGGCTCGGCCGAGTACCGCCGCCGCATCTCGGCTCCGCTGGCGGTCCAGGCCGTGCGCCGCGCCGCGGGCATCGAGCTTTCGGCCGCGCTTGCCCGCGAGCTCGAGACCGTGCAGATCCCTAAGTTCGCCACGGACGAGTATTCCTGCCGCCGCGTGCCCGGCGTCGATTCTAGCGAGGTGCGCTAATGGCTGCCAAACTCATCGATCTTTCCTTTACGCTCAACGGCCGTAAGGTCAAGGTTCAGATTGCCCCCGATACTATGCTGTTTGCGCTGCTGCGCGAGCAGGGTTGCGCGTCGGTGCGCTGCGCCTGCGAGACCACCAACTGCGGTCTGTGCACGGTATGGCTCGATGGCGACCCAGTGCTCAGCTGCTCGGTTCCCGCCGCGCGCGTCGAGGGCCGCTCCATCACCACGCTCGAGGGCCTCAAGGCCGAGTCCGAGGCGCTCGCCCGCGCGATAGCCGCCGAAGGCGCCGAGCAGTGCGGTTTTTGCGCCCCCGGCCTCATCATGAACGTGCTGGCGCTCGCCCGCGCCGCCAAGGAGGACCCGAGCCTCGTCGCCACGCGCGAGGAGCTCTCGCGCCAGCTGGCCGGCAACCTCTGCCGCTGCAGCGGCTACGAGAGCCAGCTGCGTGCCATCGTCCGCTTCCTCAACGAGTCCGGCGTGCAGGTGGGCTTCGAGATGTCCGAGCTGCCGGTCAATGACACCAGCTGCGACGGCGTCTCCTACAAGCAGATCACCCACAAGCAGCCCAAGAAGGACTCGAAGGCCCTGCTCGAGGGCCGTCCCGTCTACACGGGCGATATGGTGCCCGCCGGCGCGCTCATCGTTAAGCTCAAGCGCAGCCCCTACGCTCGCGCCAAGATCCGCTCCATCGACACATCGCGCGCCCTGAAGGTGCCCGGTGTGGTGGGCGTCTACACCTACGAGGACGTGCCCAAACGCCGCTTTACCATCGCCGGCCAGAGCTATCCGCAGCCCTCGCCCTACGACCGCCTGATTCTCGAGAACCTCGTGCGCTATCAAAACGAGGAGGTGGCGATCGTCGCCGCCGAGACCGAGGAGGCCGCCGACAAGGCGCTCAAGCTCATCAAGGTCGACTATGAGGTGCTCGAGCCGTTGCTCGACTTTACGCAGGCACTCGATAACGATATCGTGGTCCACCCCGAGGGCGACGTGACCTTTATGTTCCCGCAGGGCGGCGACGTCCCGCGCAACCTGGTGTGCAGCGGTACCAGCGACTTTGGCGACCTGGACGAGGCATTCGCCCAGAGCGACATCGTCTTTGAGCGCACCTACACCAGCCAGGCCACCCAGACCGCGCCCATGGAGACCTTCCGTGCCTTCGCGACGACCGACGCGTTCGGCCGCATTTCGGTGACCACCTCGACGCAGGTGCCCTTCCATGTGCGCCGTATGGTTGCGCAGTCGCTCGACATTCCGCAGTCGCAGGTGCAGGTTATTAAGCCCCGCATCGGCGGCGGCTTTGGCTCCAAGCAGACGGGCTGCTGTGAGATCTTCGTGGCGTTCGTGACCCAGCAGACCGGCCGTCCGAGCTATTGCTGCTACACCCGCGAGGAGACCATCACTGCGGGCAACTCGCGCCACCAGATGCAGATGACCGTCAAGCTGGGCGCCATGAACGACGGCGCCATCACGGCCATCGACCTGCACACGTTGTCCAATGCCGGCGCGTACGGCGAGCACGCCACCACGACAATCGGCCTGTCGGGCCACAAGAGTCTGCCGATCTACAACCATGTGAAGGCGAGTCGCTTTAGGTGGGACGCCGTCTACACCAACACCAACCGCGGCGGCGCGTATCGCGGCTACGGTGCCACCCAGGGTCAGTTTGCCGTGGAGAGCGCCGTCAACGAGCTCGCCGACATGCTGCACATGGACCCCGCCGACCTGCGCCTTAAGAACATCGTGCGCGAGGGCGAGACCATGCCGCAGTACTACAACGAGAAGCTTAACGCCTGCGCACTCGACCGCTGCCTGCTGCGCGCGATGGACATGATCGGCTGGCGCGACAAGCCGCTGGCCGTGGACCTGGGCGACCGTGTGCGCGCCCTGGGTTGCGCGCTCACCATGCAGGGCTCGGGCATTTCCAACGTGGATATCGCCGGCATCGACATGCGCCTGGAAGAGGACGGCTTCATTACCATCGGCACCGGCGCCACCGATAACGGCATGGGCGTCGACACGATCCTGGCGCAGATTGCCGCCGAGGAGCTGGGCGTGGAGAGCTCGCTGATCGTGGTGCGCGGCGTGGACACCGACGTGTCGCCGTTCGACGCCGGCTCGTACGCGAGCTCCGGTACCTACGTGACGGGCCTTGCCGCCAAGAACGCCGCGACCGAGCTGCGCGAGAAGATTTGCGCCAAGGCCGCTCAGATGTGGGACGTTGACGCCGCCGACGTGGTCTTCGACGGCCAGTACGTGCGCCTGTCCGACGAGCGTGCCGCTCGTGAGCGCGGCCGCTACCTCACGCTGCGCGACTTTGCCAACCTGTGCGTCAAGAACATCGCAGGCGGCGACGCGCTCACCTCGCATGCCTCTGCCTGCCTGCCCGTTTCGCCTCCGCCGTTTATGGCCGGCATTGCCGAGGTCGAGGTCGACAAGGCCACCGGCAAGGTGACCGTGGTGGACTACGCTGCGGCTGTGGACTGCGGCACCGTTATCAACGAGGCGCTCGCGCGCGTCCAAGCCGAGGGCGGCATTGCCCAGGGTATTGGCCACGCGCTCTACGAGATCGTCGAGCACGACGACCGCGGTCGCCTGCGCACCGGCAACTTTATGAGCTACAAGCTGCCCACGCGCCTGGATATTGGCAGCATCCGCGTGGCCTTTGAGCCGAGCTACGAGCCGACGGGCCCGTTTGGCGCCAAGTCGATCGGCGAGGTCGTCATCAACACGCCGCTCGCCGCCGTGGCCTCGGCCGT
>CAKUGA010000039.1 GCA_934654515.1 uncultured Collinsella sp.
GTCGTCAACCTCGGCTGCCGTGTCAACCGGGTTGAGTCTGACCGTATCACTGCCGATCTTATGCGCCTGGGCTTTGCTATTGTGGAGCCCCAGGATGCCGATCTGATCGTCATTAACACCTGTGCCGTTACGGGCGAGGCCGAGGCCAAGACCCGTAAGGCCGTCCGTCATGCGCTGGCCCATCCAAACGAGCCTTATGTGCTCGTGACCGGTTGCGTGGTCAATTTGCATCCCGAGGAGCTGTTGGAGCTTTCGGATCGCGTGATCGCCGAGCCGTCTAAGATCGATGTCGCCGAACGTGTCTGCGAGGTGCTGGGCGTTGAGTCCGATAGCGTTCCCGCCTGCAGCGATGGTGACGTGGTCGATGCGCTCGGTCGTTCGCGGCTGGGCGTGAAGATCCAGGATGGCTGCAACCACCGCTGCACCTATTGCATCGTGTGGAAGGCCCGCGGGCCCGAGCGTTCCGTGCCCGTCGAGTCCGTTCTCGAACAGGTGCGCGAGGCGCAGGAGGCCGGCGTGCCCGAAGTGGTGCTGACTGGCGTGAACCTGGGCGCCTATGACGGCAAGAGCAAGACCGACGAGCATGTCGAAATCGATGAGCTGCTCGAGGCCATCATGGAGCGCACGACTATTGCGCATGTGCGCATTTCCTCGGTCGAGCCCATGGATATCTCTGAGCGCCTGCTTAAGGTGATGGCGCGCTATCCGCAGCGTATCGCCCCGTTTTTGCATCTGCCCGTGCAGTCTGGTTGCACGGCGACCCTGCATCGAATGGGACGTCCCTATAGCGCCGAGGCCTTTGAGGACACAGTGCGTATGATTCGTGCCAACCTTCCGCAGGCGTCGCTTTCGTGCGACGTTATCGTTGGTTTTCCCGGCGAGACGGACGAGGAGTTCGAGGAGTCGCTGGCGCTGTGCCGTCGCGTTGGCTTCTCGCGCATGCACGTGTTCCGCTATAGCAAGCGCCCCGGCACCCTTGCCGCCGACATGCCCGACCAGGTGGCTCCCGAGGTCATGGCCGAGCGTAGCCGTCGTATGCGTGCCGCAGCACAGGAGCTCGCTATTGCCGACGCCCGTCGTCGCGTGGGCACCGTTGAGCGCGCTGTGCTCGAATATGGTGACAACCTGACGCTCGGCTCGTTCCATCATGCCCGTCTTGATGATACCTGTGGACTCACAGCCCCGTGCCTGCTCGATGTTGCTATCATCGGAGTCGATGGTTCCGGCTTGGTCCATGCACGCAGGGAGGTTCATGGAAGCCTCGAAGATTAGACTTACCGTTCCCGAGGGGATTGACCCTTCGCGCGTTTTGGGTGCCGGCGACGGTGTCCTTCGCGCGCTCGAGAACTTAGTGCGCGCCCACGTGGTTGCCCGCGGCGATAGCATTGCCGTGAGCGGCGATCCGGACGAAGTCGAGCTGGTGGCGCGTTTTTTCGAACATGCCTTTCGCGAGGCGGCTGCCGGCCGCACGCTTTCTGCCGACGATGTCTCTCGCTGCCTGGCCGTCCTGCGCGACGGCGAGCATGATGCCTCGTCGCTGCGCGACGACGTGCTACTGTCGTATCGCGGCCGCGTCATCCGCCCCAAGACGCTCGGTCAAAAGCGCTATGTGGATGCCATCCGCTCGCATACCATCACGTTTGGCCTCGGTCCCGCCGGCACCGGTAAGACCTATCTGGCCATGGCGCTTGCCGTTGCTGCACTCAAGCGCCACGAGGTGGGTCGCCTGGTCCTGACGCGCCCCGTTGTCGAGGCGGGGGAGAACCTGGGCTTCTTGCCCGGCACCCTCGAGGAAAAGATCGATCCCTATATGCGTCCGCTCTACGATGCCCTCTTTGACATGATGGATCGCGAGCGCACCGATGAGCTTATGGAGCGTGGCGTAATCGAGATCGCCCCGCTCGCCTATATGCGCGGTCGAACGCTGAGCGATGCCTTCGTGGTGCTCGACGAGGCGCAAAACACGACGCCCGAGCAGATGAAGATGTTCCTGACGCGTCTGGGCTTTAATTCCAAATTCGTGATCACCGGCGACCTGAGCCAACGCGACCTGGTGGGTCGTCGCGGCGGCCTGGCCGATGTCGAGAGAATTTTGGGCCGCGTCGACGATGTGGCGTTTTCGCGCCTGGAGCGCGCCGATGTGGTGCGCCATGCCCTGGTGGGCCGTATCGTTGAGGCCTATGATGCATACGACGATGCGCGCGAGCAGCGTGCGCGCGACCGAAAGGAGTCCCGTTGAGTGTATTGATCAGCAACGATGCCGAGCTCGATGCGCTGCTCGAAGCCCCCGAGGTGGAGCACATCTGCGAGGTTGTGCTTGCCGCTGAGGGCGTTGAGCGTGAGGTCGAGATCTCCCTTTCGTATGTCGATGAGGACGAGATGCATGAGCTCAACCACGAATGGCGCGGTATCGATCGCACCACCGACGTGCTCTCGTTTGAGTGCGACTCTGCCTTTGACGAGGACATTCCTGCTGATGAGACGCTCGAGCTTGGCGATATTATCCTGGCCCCGCAGGTCATTGCCTGCCAAGCCCCCGGTTTTGGCAACAGCCCCGCCGACGAGTGCCGCCTGATGCTCGTGCACGGCATGCTTCACCTGCTAGGCTACGATCATATCGAGGACGACGAGGCCGAGGTCATGGAGGCGCGTGAGGACGCTATCCTGCGCGATCTGGCGCTTGAGCGCGGTGAGGATCCCAAGCTCGTTCACGTCGGTCCCATCACCAACCATGCCCACGACTAGGAGCCGTCTATGATTCCCGGATCGAACAAGGACCATCCGTCCTTTTTAAAGTCGTTCTCCTATGCCATGGAGGGCTTCGTTACCGCCGTTAAGACCGAGCGCAACATTAAGGTCATGCTCGTGGCCGGTGTGTGCACTGTCATTGCCGGCTGCATCGTGGGGCTCGACATTGCCGAGTGGGGTACGGTCATTATCTGCTGCGGCCTAGTGATTCACGGCGAGCTGTGCAACACCGCCATGGAGGCGATCGTCGACCTGGCAACCCAGGAGCTCCATCCGTTGGCCAAGCGTGCGAAGGATATCGCCGCCGCTTCTGTCTACGTTCTTTCCATTACCGCCGCGATTGTGGGTCTTTTGGTATTTGCCCACGCGCTCGGCTTTATTTAGAAAGGGATTCCCATGTCCGACAATATGCAGCCTGCCGATGAGATTCTGGACGACGAGTCCTTGGACGCGGTGGATGCCGAGGAGTTCGACCCGTTTGAGGGTATGAGCGATGAGGAGCTCGACGCCCTGTGCGACGAGGACGAGAGTCTCGCGGGCTTTGGAGATGTTGAGCCGGGCTTCCGCAGCGGCTTTGTTGCCCTGGTCGGCCGTCCCAACGCCGGCAAGTCCACGCTGCTCAACGCCTGCTACGGCAAGAAGGTCGCCATCACCTCTCCGGTGGCGCAGACGACCCGCCGTCGCATGCGTGCCGTGGTCAATCGCCCCGGCTACCAACTGGTCTTTGTCGATACCCCGGGTATTCACAAGCCCAAGGACGGCCTGGGCTCCGAGCTTAACAAGAGCGCTCTGTTTGAGCTCAACGACGTGGACGTCGTCGCGTTTTTGATCGATGCCACCAAGCCCATCGGCAGGGGAGACGCCTGGGTCGCCGAGCGTGTTAAGAGCGCCCGCTGCAAGAAGGTCCTGGTGCTCACCAAGGCCGATGAGGCCGATCCCGCCCAGGTCATGGAGCAGCTTAAGGCCGCTCACGAGCTCATGGAATATGACGACGAGATCGTGACGTCGTCGGTCAAGAACTTTAACGTCGATGCGTTTATCGAGACCGTCGCACACTTTTTGCCCGAGGGCCCGCGCTGGTTCCCCGAGGACATGGGCACCGACGCGTCTGACGAGACGCTCGTTGCCGAGTTTGTGCGCGAGAAGGTCCTGCGACGTACCCGCGACGAGATCCCGCACTCCGTGGGCGTTATCTGCGACGCGCTCGAGCAGACCAAGAAGGTCCTGCGCGTACACGCCACGATTTACGTGGAGCGCGAGGGCCAGAAGGGCATCATCATCGGCAAGGGTGGCGAGATGATTAAGCATATCGGCATCGACGCCCGCCGCGACCTTGAGCGTATCTTTGGTACCCAGGTCTTCTTGGAGCTGGATGTGAAGGTCAAGGCCGGCTGGCGCGATGACGAGGCGCAGATCCGCCGCTTTGGCTATAACGCCGAAGATTAGTCCGCGTCAATGGCAGGTTCTCGCACATATCGCACGAAGGTGCTCGTCCTCGACAAGACCAAGCTTAAGGAAACCGACCTGATTTTGACGATGCTCGACGAGCGGGGACGGCAGGTGCGGGCCGTGGCTAAGGGCGCACGTAAACCCGGCGGTCGCCTGGCGGCGCGTTGCGAGCTTTTTTGCACCGTCGATATGCTGTTGGCGCATGGTCGCTCGCTCGACGTGGTTTCTCAGGCGGAGCTTATGGAGGCGCCGCTCGGCGCCGCTCCCGATTACGAGACGACGTGTGCTGCAAGCGCGATTGCCGAGGTCGCTCGCGTGTGCTCGTTTGAGGATGCCGAGGACCCCTTTACCTTTGCCATCACGCAACGGGCGCTCACGCTTGTTGGCAGTGGACTCGATTCGGCACATATGGACCTAATCGTGGCGGCGTTTGTCTTTAAGCTGCTATCGCATATTGGCTATCGGCCCGATTTCTCGGCTTGTGTCTCGTGCGGCGACCCCATGCTCTCGTATTTCTCGGCTCAGGTGGGCGGGCTTCTGTGCGGGTCGTGCGCCTCGAGCGTGCCCGGAGCCGAGTTGGTATCGGTCGGTGAGGTCGCATGGCTGCGCGCCCTTATGTCCATGACGTTCGATGCCCTTATGGCCGAGCAGATCGATCCGCATACCGCAGCGTTTTTGCTGGGGCTTTCGCATGTTTGGGCCGCCACGCATACCGATCAGCGGCTCCGTGCGATGGAATTCATGTTGGGTCGGTGATGATGCGCAGGCGCGGGCTGCTTGTGGTAACATACCGACCTGTTGGTACCTCGACCTTGGATGCTCGCTCCACCGGCGGCTTCCCAGTCCGAGGCGAATAGAGTCGCCCGCGGGCGACGCGAAACGAAAGGTGAAACAATGACTGTTTCCAAAGAGCGCAAGGCGGAGCTGACCGCCCAGTTCGGTAACTCCCCGGTCGACACCGGTAACCCCAAGGTTCAGGTCGCCATCCTGACCGAGCGCATCAAGGAGCTGACCGAGCACATGAAGTCCCACCAGAAGGACTTCCACACCCGTCGTGGCCTGCTCATGCTCGTCGGCCGTCGTCGTCGTCTTCTCTCCTACATCAAGAAGAACGACATCGTCGAGTACCGTGAGCTCATCAAGGCTCTGGGCATCCGCGACAACATCCAGTAAGGATTTGTACATGCTAAGAGCGTCCTGCGCAGCGGGGCGCTCTTTTTGTGTAAGGGCGTGAACAATCACGCTCTGAAGCGTGGCGGGGGCAGGGGGCCCGCGTCACATGAGAAGCCTGCAGGCAAGGGGCCTGTGGGGTAAAGGAGAACAATGACACTCGTATCCAAGACCTTTGAGCTGTACGGCAAGACCTACACCTTTGAGTCGGGCGAGCTTGCCAAGCAGGCCACCGGCGCCTGCCTGGTCAAGCAGGGCGACACCACGATGCTCGACACCGTGGTCGTCTCCAAGGAGCGCAAGAACTACGACTTTTTCCCGCTGACCGTCGACTTCAACGAGAAGATGTACGCAGCCGGCCGCATCCCGGGTGGTTACCTCAAGCGTGAGGGCCGTCCCAGCGAGAAGGCCACGCTCACCGCGCGCATGATCGACCGTCCGATTCGCCCGAGCTTCCCGGACGGCTTCCGCAACGAGGTGCACATCGTCGCTACCTCGCTCGTCGCCGACCAGGTCAACCCCTTTGACGTCATCAACGTCATGGGTGCTTCCCTGGCCATGACGCTCGGCGGCGTGCCCTTCGAGGGCCCGCTCGCCTGCGTGCGCATCGGCCGTAACGTGGAGACCGGCGAGTTTATCGTCAACCCCACCTATGAGGAGCGCGAAAACTCCGACCTGGACCTTGAGCTGGGCGGTTCCGCCGACTTCATCTCGATGGTCGAGGCCGGTGCCGAGGAGATCTCCGAGGATGACATGCTCGCCGCTATGAAGTTTGGCCAGGAGGCCCTTGCTGCCTTCTGCCAGGCCCAGGACGAGTTCGTCGCCGAGTGGGAGCAGGTCAACGGCGCTATCGTCAAGAAGGAGTACCCGCTCGACCGGCCCGTCGAGGAGGTCCAGGAGCGCATTTTCGCCCACTACGACGAGATGGCCGCTGCCCTGCGCGATGCCGACAAGCTTTCCCGCATCGGTAAGGTCGAGGCTCTGAAGGAGTCCATCCGCGCCGAGTTCTCCGATGAGGAGCAGGCTGCTTGGGAGCGCGAGATCCCCGTGGCGCTCAAGAAGCTCGAGAAGAAGGCCATGCGTACCATGGTCGTCGAGACCGGCGAGCGTGTTGACGGCCGTGCCGCCGACGAGATCCGTCCCATCATGGTGAAGGACAATTACCTGCCGCTCGTTCACGGTTCCGGCCTGTTCCAGCGCGGTCAGACCCAGGTGCTCTCCGTCCTTTCGCTCGGCATGCTCAATGAGGGCCAGCGTCTGGATACCATCGAGCCCACCGAGGGCAAGCGCTACATGCACCACTACAACTTCCCGCCGTTCTGCACCGGCGAGACCGGCCGCATGGGCAGCCCCAAGCGCCGTGAGATCGGTCACGGCAACCTGGCCGAGCGCGCCCTGCTTCCGGTGCTCCCCGACGAGAACGAGTTCCCCTACGCCATTCGCGTGGTCTCCGAGGTCATGGAGTCCAACGGCTCTTCTTCGATGGCTTCGACCTGCGGTTCCACGCTCGCCCTCATGGACGGCGGCGTGCCCATTAAGCGTCCGGTCTCCGGTATCGCCATGGGCCTGATCCAGGAGGAGGGCAAGACCGTGGTCCTGTCCGACATCCAGGGTCTCGAGGACTTCCTGGGCGACATGGACTTTAAGGTCACCGGTACCACCGAGGGCATCACCGCCCTGCAGATGGACAACAAGGCCACCGGCCTCACCTTCGACATCCTGGCCCGCGCCCTGCAGCAGGCCAAGGAGGGTCGCGCCTTCATCCTGCAGAAGATGCTCGATGTAATCCCCGAGCCGCGTCACACCACCCGCAGCACCGCTCCGCGCATCGTCTCCATCCAGGTTCCGACCGACAAGATCCGCGACGTCATCGGTTCCGGCGGCAAGGTCATCCGTGGCATCCAGGACGAGACCGGCGCTTCTGTCGACATCCAGGAGGACGGCACCGTCTTTGTCGGCGGTACCGGCGAGTCCGTCGACCAGGCCGTCGAGCGCATCAAGCTCATCATCAAGGTTCCCGAGCCGGGCGAGGAGTACACCGGTCGCGTTGTCTCCATCCAGCCCTTCGGTGCCTTCGTGAACCTGCTGCCCGGTAAGGACGGCCTGCTGCACATCTCCCGCGTCGCCAAGGGCCGCGTGGAGAAGGTCGAGGACGTCCTCAATGTGGGCGACGAGGTCAAGGTCGTCGTCATCGAGGTCGACGATCGCGGCAAGATCTCGCTCGATCGTCTTGACAAACCCGAGGCCCCGGCTCGCGCCGAGGGTGCCTCCGAGGGCGACGGCGAGCACTTCCAGCGTCGTGAGCGCCCGCGTCGCGAGCGTTCCGAGCGCAGCGACCGTCCGCGCCGTCCCGGTGACAACGGAGGCCGCAAACCCCGCCGTCACCACGACGCCGAGTAACGGCCGCACATAAGCAGCTCAACAAGGGCGACTCCGGACAGGGGTCGCCCTTTTGCTATTCCCGGCGGGGTCCGCGGGTAAAGTTTCCTGCTCTACAGTCCTGCTCGCACGGAGAGCACATTAAGTGCTCTCCGGCTCGTGCGGAACTCGCGATAAACTTTACCCGCGGCCCCCGCCGGGAATAGCAAAAGGGCTGGTTTGCGTTGTTGGGCGCCTGCTTCGTTCTTGTTCTTAGTTGCTATACTGTGCCCCACATTTGATATGTAGCTCATGGAGGCGGGCATGACAAATAAGGTTGAATGGGATCGCATGATTGCCGGGGAGCTTTATAACCCCTATAGAGTTGGCGACCATTCGTTTAGTAGGGTGCATGCGGCTCAGAAGTTGTTTAATGAGTCGGAGTATTGGGCTGATTCGAGTGCTCTTGAGGAACTTAAGAAGTGTTTTCGCGCCGCTCCGGACGATATGGTCTTAACGGCTCCTGTCTATTTTGATCATGGCGATAGGATTTCGTTCGGCAATCATTTTTATGCGAATACTGGCCTGACGATTCTGGACGAAAACTACGTGACCTTTGGCGACAACGTTTTTCTGGGACCCCACGTGAGCATTTTCACCGCTGGGCATCCTATTGATGCAGATGTGCGCAATCTGGAGCTTGAGTATGCAAAGCCTGTCACAATTGGCGACAACGTCTGGATGGGTGGCGGTGTGATTATCAATCCAGGCGTCACGATCGGAAGTGACGTTGTCATCGCCTCAGGCTCAGTCGTTGTCAAAGACGTCCCCAGCCACGTCATCATCGGTGGCAATCCGGCTCATATCATTCGAGAGATTACCGATAGCGATCACAATCTCTGGCAAGACCAACTGAATGCCTACAACGAGGCAACTAGGCCATAGCCGAAGCATTTCCGCAGATAAAACCGACCAAAATAAACCTGTCCCTTTTTGGTAGGTTTCCCGTGGGGCGGGCACTGATGAAGTTTATCGCGAGTTCCGCACGAACAGGAGGCCACTTAATGTGGCCTCCGTCGTGAGCAGGACTGTAGAGCAGGAAACTTCATCAGTGCCCGCCCCACGGGAAACCGGCGGGATAGATGGGTCCAGATGGGGCTTTAATGCATGGGTGGTCTGTGGCTGTGCAAATGGGTATCATATTGGAGTTAATGCGTCGACTCCGTGATGCATGTTTGTACGTTCCCGACGGTCGGTTTGCCAGAAGCGCCCCGTCGGTTGTTCCAGACCCTGTTTCGAAGAAAGGAAACAACACTCACTTATGGCAGCTAAAAAATCATCTCCCTTGAAGATCATCCCGCTCGGCGGCCTTGATGGCATCGGCAAGAACATGACGGTCTTCGAGTGCGGCGACGACATGGTGCTCGTCGACGCTGGCCTCATGTTCCCCGACGACTCCCAGCCCGGTATCGACCTGGTGCTTCCCGACTATACCTATGTTCTGGAGAACGAGGAAAAGCTCCGCGGCATTATCGTTACCCACGGCCACGAGGACCACACCGGTTCGCTTCCGTACCTGCTGCAGGACCTCAACAACAAGGTGCCCATCTTCTCGAGCAAGCTGACGCTCGGTTTTATCGAGGGCAAGCTCTCCGAGTTCCGAATCCGCGCGCCCAAGTTCCGCGAGGTCAAGGGCGGCAGCCATGTCAATCTTGGCGGCATTTCGCTCGACTTTTTCTCGATGACGCACTCCATCCCGGGCGCTCTGGGCGTGTTCATCCGCACCAACCAGGGCACCGTTATGCACACGGGCGACTTTAAGCTCGACCAGACGCCCATCGACGGCGTCACGCCCGACTATGCCGCTATCAGCCGCTTTGCCAAGCAGGGCATCGACCTGCTGCTGTCCGACTCCACCAACGCCACGGTCCCCGGCTTTACCAAGTCCGAGGCCGAGGTTGGCCCCAACCTGCTGCATGCCATCAAGAATGCTCCGGGCCGCGTGTTCGTTGCGTCGTTCTCGAGCCACATCCATCGTCTGCAGCAGATCTGCGATGCTGCCCGCAAGTGCGGCCGCAAGGTCGTCGTGACCGGTCGCTCCATGCTCACCAACACCCGCGTGGCGCGCGAGCTGGGTTATCTCAAAATCGACGATGCCGATATCATCGATGCCTTCGATATCGACAACCTGCCCGACGACAAGATCGTCGTCATGTGCACCGGTTCTCAGGGCGAGCCGCTGTCGGCGCTGTCGCGCATGGCCAACGGCGAGCACAAGACGCTCTCCATCCACGAGGGCGACACCGTCATCCTCTCGGCAACGCCGGTCCCTGGCAATGAGAAGGCCGTCCAGCAGGTCGTCAACAGCCTGGCCAAGCTTGGCTGCGATGTGTGGGATAAGAACCGCGCCCTCGTCCATGTCTCGGGTCACGGCAGCCAGGAGGAGCTCAAGCTCCTGATGGCCATGGCCAAGCCCACGTACTTTATGCCGGTCCACGGCGAGGCGGTGCATCTGCGCGCCCATGCTCAGCTTGCTCGCAAGATGGGCCTCAAGGACGACCATATCTTTATCCTCGACAACGGTGACACGCTCGAGATGCGTGGCGGTATCGTCAAGCGCGGTACGCCCGTTGAGTCCGGCGTCGTCTATGTCGACGGCCTGCGCATCGGCGATACCGACCCCATCGTTCTGCGCGATCGCCAGAAGCTCGCCAACGACGGTATGGTCACGGCTGTCGCTATCGTTTCGCTTAAGCACAAGAAGATCGAGGCCATCGAGTTCTCGGGCCGCGGCGTCTCTTTTGCCATCGACGATCAGTTCTCCGAGGATGCTTCCGCGTCCATCATGAAGACGATTGAGAAGGGCAAGTTTAGCTTTACGAGCAGCGGCTCCGATGCCATTCGCAAGGCCGTGCGCGACTCGCTCTCCAACTTTATCTGGAGCCGTACGCGCACCCGTCCGATGATCATCCCGGTCGTCATGGAGGTTTAGTTTGGCGCGCGGATCTGCACAAAACGCCAAAGGCAATAAAGCCAACAACCAACCGGCATCTGCTAAGGGTGCCGGTTCCCATCTTCGTGCCAATAAGGGCCACGAGGCCGAGTTCGACGATTTTGAGCCTTTGGTCGAGCCTTCGGCCAACCGCGATATCGCCGGCGTGGTCATCGCCGTTTTGGCGATTGCGTCCTTCATTGCCGTGATTTCGCCGGCGACCGCACCTGTTACGGCTGCGGTTGCCGGTTTCTACCACTTGGGCTTTGGTCTGGGTGCCTACGTTTTGCCGATCGTCATCCTGCTGTTTGCCGCCACGCTTTTTTTGGGCGATGATTCGCCGCTCAACGTGCGCTCTGTTGCGGGCGGCGCGGTGGTCTTTGTCGCTGTCGTCTCTATCTTGTCGCTTATGGTGCCGGGCACCAGTGACTCGTGCGACCTTATGTTCACGCCGCAAAACCTGTC
>CAKUGA010000040.1 GCA_934654515.1 uncultured Collinsella sp.
CCGTGCGCGGGCGCCCGGTCGGCGGCCCGTTCTGGGCGCGCCTCAATCGTAGCCCGAGACGGTCCCGGGCTGACAATTTCGACTGTAATGGACGTTCTTAAACGACTAGCCACCTGCGACACTCTTTGACTTGTCGCCTGACGCCGCGACCGTGAGTCCTCTGGCACGCGTGAGCTATTTGCCAGGCCTATGTAACGTTTATGACTGCGGGGTCTTATTTGAGCTCCCTTTGGGTACGTTGGAATCGGATACACGTCCGATTCCAACGTACCCAAAGGGAGCTTTTCTATGTTTAAACTGATTGCATCCGATATGGACGGCACACTGCTTGACGAAAATGGTCAGGTGCCGCCTGAGACCTACGAATTGATCCTGGCACTACGCGAGCATGGCGTACATTTTGCCGCATCGTCAGGCCGCCGCTACGATCGCCTGTGCGAGTTCTTTGCGCCCGTTCGCGACAAGATGGACTTTGTTGCAGCCAACGGCGCCCAGGTCTACGCTGACGGCAAAATGGTAGACCGCGAGGTGTATTCGCACCTGGCGATTCGAAAGCTCGCCCAGGCCGTCGCGACGTTTCCCAATCTGCATCTTGCACTCTTTGACCGAACCAAGTCCTTTTTGCTCGATGACGAGAGCAAGTTCGTGCGCGAGGTCGATAAGGACCTTCCCAATGCCGAGCGCATTTGGGAACTGCCCGATCCCAGCGTAAATATCATCAAAGCGAGTATCTTTTGCGACGACGGCGCCGTTATGGACAGTGCGTACGTGCTACAGCGCGAGCTCGGTCAGCTCTTTACTTTTGCGCCTTCGGGCAACGCGTGGATCGATGCCATGCAGCCCGGTGTATCGAAGGCCTCGGGCATCGCGCAGCTCGCGGAGCATTACGGCATTGGACGCGACGAGGTCATGGCGTTTGGCGACTCGATGAACGACTACGAGATTATTCGCTTTGTCGGCACGGGTTGCGCGATGGAAAATGCACGCCCCGCGCTCAAGGCGGTGGCCGATCGCGTGGTGGGTCGTAACCGCGACCACGCCGTCCAGCAGGAGCTCCGTCGCGTGCTGGAGAGTCTCTGCTAGACCGGTAGTTAGGGACATTCCTTATGCGCCGGCAGTTGGGGACAGACTTAAGTGAGTGAAACCACTCATTGGGGACAGACTTAAATGAGTGCCGCCAGCGACTAGCCATTTAAGAACGTCCCCAATGACTACCAATGACTAGGCGAGGGCAGCCATGATGGTGCGGGCTACGCCGTCGTGGTCGTTGTCGAACTCGGTGATGGCGGCGGCTGCCTCGCGGTCCTCCGGCTCGCCGTTGACCATCGCCATGCCGTGACCCGCTGCCTGCAGCATGGGGATATCGTTGATGTTGTCGCCGAACGCCCAGGCGTCGGCGAGAGACTCGCCCAGGTGCTCGCATAGCCACGTGAGGGCCGTTCCCTTGGTGGCGCCCTCGCCCATGACCTCGATATTCATGGCGTACGAACGCGTGACCTCAATGCCTCCGAGCGTGTTGAGCTCAGCCGCGATGGCATCGCGATCGGCCGGGTCGTGCCAGTACATGGCGATGCGTTCGAGCGTTTCGACCTCGTCGATCTTGCTGTCGATATCCATGTCGATCGGCGTTCGTGTGCGCTTGAGCGAAGCCGCGATGTGGGGGTCGCCACCGCAGAATTCGTCCAGGCGCGTGTAGAGCGAGCGGGGGAGGAAGCACTGCCCATCCGCGAAGATATCGAAGGTCACATCGTGGCCGGCGGCGATGCGATGGATGCGATGGGCGATGCCGCGATCGAGCGGACGGCTCAAGATGCGCGTGGCGCGCGAGACATCGGTGGGCATATCGTCGTCGAGCTGCCAGACACTGGCGCCATTGGCACAGACGGCATAGTGCACAGCGGGATGGGCGAGGATGGGCTCAAAGACGCCCGACAGTGGACGTCCCGTGCAGGGTACAAATTCAATTCCGCGTCGAGCGAGTTCGTCGAGCATCGACCAGGTGACATCGCTCATTTGCTTATCGCTCGTCAGCAGCGTTCCGTCCATATCGGAAAACACAATCATTTGATACAGCCCTTTCTGCTGGCATAAAAAGCGTGGCCGAGGGCGGCGATGCCCTGGCCACGCTCGAGTTCTATAACGGTCCGCGTCCTAGCGGTCGGCGAGCGGCTTGTACGCCAGCTGCTCGATCACCGGACGATAGGCCGGGCGAATAATACGGTGCGCGCAGAAGAGCTCTTCCATGCGGTGCGCCGACCAGCCGGCCATGCGGGCGACGGCGAACAGCGGCGTAAAGAGCGTCTCGGGCACGCCGAGCATCTTGTAGATAAAGCCCGTGTACAGGTCGATGTTGGCGCAGATGGGCTTGGTCATGCCGTGGTCGCGCATCACCTGCGGGGCCAGGCGCTCGATGCGTTCGATGAGTGCGAACTCCTCGCCCAAGTCCTTCTTGGCGGCAAGCGTGCGCGCGTAACGGCGGCACACCTCGGCGCGCGGGTCGCTCAGCGTGTAGACGGCGTGGCCCATACCGTAGATGAGACCCGTGCCGTCGAAGGCCTGTTTGTCGAGGATCTTGCCCAGGTAGGCTGCGACCTCGTCCTCGTCCTCCCAATTGGAGACATGCGCACGGATGTCCTCGTGCATGGACACGACCTTGGCGTTGGCGCCGCCGTGGCGCGGGCCCTTGAGCGAGCCGATGGCCGCGGCGTAGGCGGAATACGGGTCGGTGGCCGAAGAGGACAGCACGCGGCAGGCGAACGTGGAGTTGTTGCCGCCGCCGTGCTCGGCATGCAGCATGAGCATCACGTCGAGCAGCATGGCTTCGTCGCGGGTGAATGCCATGCCGCCGCGGAGCACCTGCAGGATGGTCTCGGCGGTGGAGAGACCGGGCGTGGGGTGCGGCACGTGAACCTCGGAGCCGCGAAGCTTGGCGATCGAGGCCATGTGTGCGAAGGCGGCGATGCGCGGGAGACGTGCGAGCATGGAAATAGCCACGTCGATCTCATGCTCGGGCGTAATCACGTCGGGCTCGGCGTCGAAGGCGTAGAGCAGCAGCACGGCGCGCTGGAGCACGTTCATGATGCTCGACGACACCGTGGTCATGGGGAACTCTTTGACGTATTCGTCGCTCAGATGCCTAAAGGCGCCCAAGCGCTCGCAAAAGCCGTCCAGCTCTTCCTTATTGGGCAGCGAACCCGTGATAAGCAGGTAGGCGACTTCTTCGTAGCCATAGCGATTCTCGGCCTGGGCATTGTTGACCAGATCCTCGATGCTATAGCCGCGCAGCGTGAGCTTGCCCTGGTCGGGCACGACCTTGCCGTCGACCTTGTTGTAGCCGTGCACGTCCGAGATGCGGGTAAGGCCCGCAACCACACCCGAGCCGTCGGCGTTGCGCAGGCCGCGCTTGACGTTATGCTCGACGAACAGACCCTCGTCATACGGATCAGTCGGCATGCCGTGGTAGAGGTTTTCGCTCTCGGGCGAAATCTGGCGGCTCGCCTCATAATCCAAGACCAGGCGGCTCAGATGGTCATCGAAGCGGTAGTAGATTTTCTTGGCGTCGTAAGCCATGCGCGCTCCTCTCGGGGCCGTGTGGGGGCGGCGTGCTTGGGTGCAGATGCGCCGGCCTGTTCCCGTACGGCCTGTTCGCTACAGGCGGTACATAAAGTTGAAGACGTCCTCGCGCTGGATGGACACGTTGACGCCCGAAAGCTCGCCGGCCTCGGCCAGCGCCTTCTGCAGCTCGGCGAAGTCGAGCTTGGACTCGGCGGTGTCGGCCAGCATGGTCATGGTGAAGATGTCCTCGATAATGGACTGCGTAATGTCGCGGATGTCGACGTTGGCCTCGCCCAGAACACGGGTGACGCCGGCGACGATGCCGGGGCGGTTCTTGCCAAGGACGGTGATGACGATACGGGAGGACGAGATCTCGGCCATGGGAAACCCTTTCGCGTGGTTGCGGCGCGCGCGGGCGCTCCGCTACGGTACAGTGTTCATCATTGTACCTGTCTGGCGCCAAAAGGGGCGCGCTTACTGCGGCGTTACACGTCTGCAACATGGCTTAAGCGGCAATGGGGTGCGTGCTCGCGGCGGTTGGGCATATCGCATCCCACAAAGACCGTGAACCTTTTGTGGGACGCGCGGCGCCGTGGTACCATAGCCGAGTTTGTTGTCTTGGTCGGAAACCAAGACGCCTTATGCGCTGATCGGTAACCAGCGCCTGACCAATAAGGAGTCCTACCATGAAGCAGGGTATCCATCCCCAGTATGTCGAGTGCACGGTGACGTGCTCTTGCGGCAACACCTTCAAGACGCATGCTACCGTGTCCGAGATGAAGGTCGAGCTTTGCAACGAGTGCCACCCGTTCTACACCGGCCAGCAGAAGTTCGTCGACACCGGTGGACGCGTCCAGCGCTTCGCCGACAAGTTCGGTGGCGCCGCTGCCGCCCAGCTCAAGAAGGCCGAGGAGGCCAAGGCTGCCAAGGCCGCCAAGGCTGCTGAGGCCGAGGCCGCTCGCAAGGCCGCCGCTGAGGCTAAGGCTGCCGAGAAGGCTAAGCGTGCCGCTAAGTTCGCCGAGGAGGCTGCCAAGCAGGCCGCTGAGGCTCCCGCAGAGGCTCCCGTCGAGGAGACCGCTGCCGAGGCCGAGACCACCGAGGCTGCTGAGTAAATAGCTCGCCGCGGAATCGCTCGCATTCATGGCTAAAGGGCCGCGCATCCATCTGGGTGCGCGGTCCTTTTCTTTTTATTGGTGCAAGCGAACCTGACCCCAATGCGCCAAATTGGTGCGAAGGGGACAGGTTCGCTTGCACCAATTAGCAGAGAAACGGCGTTTTCCCAGATAAAACCTGCCAAAATAAACCTGTCCCTTTTTGGCAGGTTGGTCATAGTTATTACGTGGCGGTCGAGGTCGACCGTATAGGCCGCGCCTTGTTTGGCTAAAGTACAATTATCTGTGTTTAACTCGCCCAAGGCTGCACGGCGTGGGCGATGGCCAAAAAGGAAAACCACATGGGATTCATGTCAAAGCTGCTGTCCTTTGGATCCGATAAGGACCTTAAGCGCTACTACAAGATCGTCGACCAGATCAATGGTCTTGAGCCCCAGTTTGAGAAGATGACCGAGGAGGAGCTCCGCGGCCAGACCGATAAGTTCCGCGAGCGTTACGCCAACGGCGAGTCGCTCGACGACATGCTCCCCGAGGCCTTTGCCACCGTGCGTGAGGCTTCCAAGCGCACCATGGGCATGCGCCACTTTGACGTACAGCTCATCGGCGCCATGGCGCTGCACGAGGGCCACATCGCCGAGATGAAGACTGGCGAAGGCAAGACCCTCGTCTCCACGCTGGCCGGCTACCTCAACGCTATCGCCGGTAAGGGCGTGCACGTCGTTACCGTCAACGACTACCTTGCCAAGCGCGACTCCGAGTGGATGGGCCGCATCTACAAGTACCTGGGCATGACCGTCGGCCTGCTCCAGAACAACATGCCGCTCGAGCTCAAGCGCCCGGCCTACCAGGCCGATGTCACCTACGGCACCAACTCCGAGTTCGGCTTCGACTACCTGCGCGACAACATGGTCACCCGCCCCGAGCAGCGTGTGCAGCGTGGCCACAACTACGCCATCGTCGACGAGGTCGACTCCATCCTGATCGATGAGGCGCGTACCCCGCTCATCATCTCGGGTGCCGGCACCAAGTCTGCCAGCACCTACAAGGACTTCGCGCGTGCCGTGCGCGGCCTGGAGCGCGGCGAGGACGTCTCTCACGACATGCTCACCGCCACCGAGGACGTGGAGCCCACGGGCGACTACGTCATGGACGAGGCCAAGCACACCATCGCCGCCACCGAGCGCGGCCTTAAGAAGATCGAGCGCCGCCTGGGCATCGAGGATATCTACGCCGACCTCTCGGGCCAGCTCGTCAACCACCTGCAGCAGGCATTGAAGGCCCAGTACATGTTCCATCGCGACAAGCAGTACGTGGTCACCAACGGCGAGGTCAAGATCGTCGACGAGTTCACCGGCCGCATCATGGAAGGCCGTCGCTACTCCGAGGGCCTGCACCAGGCCATCGAGGCCAAAGAGGGCGTGCTCGTGCGCGAGGAGAACCAGACGCTGGCCACCATCACCCTGCAGAACTACTTCCGTCTGTACGACAAGCTTTCCGGCATGACCGGTACGGCTCTGACCGAGGACGCCGAGTTCCGCGAGATCTACAAGCTGCCCGTCGAGGTCATTCCCTCCAACAAGCCCGTTCAGCGTGTTGACCACGAGGACCTGGTGTACCGCACCATCCAGGCCAAGTACAACGCCGTTGCCGACGACGTCGAGCAGCGGCACGCCAAGGGCCAGCCGGTCCTGGTGGGCACCGTCTCCATCGAGAGCTCCGAGAAGCTGTCGGCCGCCCTTGCCAAGCGCGGCATCGCGCACGAGGTCCTCAACGCCAAGCACCACGAGCGCGAGGCTCATATCGTTGCCCAGGCCGGTCGCTATGGCGCCGTGACTATCGCCACCAACATGGCCGGTCGTGGTACCGACATCCTGCTGGGCGGCAACCCCGACGAGCTGGTGCGCGAGCGCCTGGAGTACGAGGGCCTGACCATGGAGGACGTGACGCCCGAGCAGCTCGAGCAGTTTAACGCCGAGGCCAAGGAGACCTGCAAGGCCGAGCGCGAGCGCGTGCTTGCCGCCGGCGGCCTGACCGTCATCGGCACCGAGCGCCACGAGTCCCGTCGTATCGACAACCAGCTGCGCGGCCGCTCCGGCCGTCAGGGCGACCCGGGCGAGACCCAGTTCTACCTGTCGCTCGAGGACGACCTGATGCGCCTGTTCGGCGGCGACAGGATGGACCGCGTCTCCAAGATGATGGTCACGGCCGACATGGGCGACGATATGCCCATTCAGCACAAGATCATCTCCAAGGCCGTCGAGAGCGCCCAGCACAAGGTCGAGAGCATCAACTTCTCCATGCGTAAGAGCGTCCTTGAGTACGACGACGTCATGAACAAGCAGCGCCAGGTCATCTATGCCGAGCGCAACAAGATTCTGGACGGCAAGGACCTGACCGACCACATCACCGAGGTCATGCACGACACCGTGTACCGCTGCGTGCAGGAGTTTTGCACCAAGGACAGCCACGAAGGCGAGC
Source organism: uncultured Collinsella sp. (assembly GCA_934654515.1). Lineage (GTDB taxonomy): Bacteria > Actinomycetota > Coriobacteriia > Coriobacteriales > Coriobacteriaceae > Collinsella. Next base: position 7,146 of record CAKUGA010000040.1, read on the forward strand.
GCGACCTTGAGGGCCTGCGCAAGTGGGTCGTGGAGCTCACCGGCCATATCGATACGCCCAAGTTCCCGGACGAGGACTTCGAGGCCCTGGCAGCCGATGTCCTGGCCTACGTCGAGAAGTGCTACAACATGAAGGCCGAGCGTCTGGGCGAGGACCTCATGCGCGAGCTCAACACTCAGGTCATGCTGCGCGTCATCGACACCCGCTGGATGAACTACCTGCAGGAGATGGACTACCTCAAGACCGGCATCGGCCTGCGCGGCTTTGGCCAGCGCGACCCGTTGGTCGAGTACAAGACCGAGGCTTACGGCGCGTTCCAGATGCTCGTCGACACTATGTACGAGGACTACCTGCGCACCGTCCTGCGCATCGAGATCAAGGCTGCCCCGCGTGCCGTGGAGCACAAGGAAGAGCCCGCGCTCGAGGGCGCCCGGTTCTCGGGTCCTGCCGAGGTCGATGGCGACAACGGCGATTCCGTGCTTCGTAAGCAGGCGCAGGTGCAGGCCCGCACGGCTGTCCAGGGCGGACCGGCTGCCGTCAACAACGGTGGCAAGGTGACCACCTATCGCAAGTCCGAGAGCGACGATCCGTACGTCAACGTGGGCCGCAACGACCCGTGCCCGTGCGGTAGCGGTAAGAAGTTTAAGCACTGCCACGGCAGGAATCGTTAATGGCTGAGGCTTTAGAGGTAACGCCCGCCGAGCTGGACGCGTTTGCGGACCGGCTCGGTGAAGTCGAATCGTATCTCCACCTGGACGAGAAGCGTACCCGCGTGACCGAGCTCGAGGCCAAAAGCGTGGCCCCCGGCTTTTGGGATGACGCCGACGCCGCCCGTGCCACCATGGAGGAGATCGCGCGCGCCAAGGAAGATATCGCTGCCGTGGACACCGCGCGCGGCGAGCTTTCCGATGCCCGCGCCGCGCTGGAGCTTGCCGAGGAGATGGGGGATGACCCCGACGCCGCCGCATTGCGCGAGGAGGCTGCCGCTACGGCAGAACGCCTGGCCCGCGCTATCGACGAGCTCGAGCTTTCGAGCTGGTTCACCGGTGAGTTCGATCACGGCGATGCCATTGTGACCATCAAGCCCGGGCAGGGTGGTCTGGAGGCCCAGGACTGGACCTTCATGCTCTTTAAGATGTACATGAAGTACTGCCAGCGTCGCGGCTGGAAGGTCACGATTAACGACTGTCCCGCGGCCGAGGTTATCGGCATCGATCGCGCGACCTTTACTGTCGAAGGCAAGGATGCCTTTGGCATGCTTCGTGCCGAGGCCGGCGTTCACCGCCTGGTGCGCATTAGCCCCACCGACGACAAGAAGCGCCGCCAGACCACGTTTGCCGGCGTCGAGGTCATCCCCGTGCTGCCCGACGATATCGACATCGAGATCAGCCCCGATGACATCCGTGTGGACGTGTATCACGCGAGCGGCCCGGGCGGTCAGGGTGTCAACACCACCGACTCTGCCGTGCGCGTGACGCATTTCCCCAGCGGCATTGTGGTGACCTGCCAAAACGAGCGTAGCCAGATCCAGAACAAGGCCGCGTGCATGCAGATCCTCAAGGCTCGCCTGTACGAGATTGAGCTCGAGAAGCGTGCCGAGGCGCTCGATGAGATTCGCGGACCCAAGACCACGATCGGTTTTGGCAACCAGATTCGCAGCTACGTGCTCTACCCGTACCAGATGGTCAAGGATCTGCGCTCGGGCGTGGAGACCAGCAATGTCGAGGCCGTTCTTGACGATGGCGACCTGGACCCGTTTGTTATTGGCTACCATCGCTGGGCCACCGGCAACGCCGATGCGGAAACGCCGGACGCCTAAATCATCGGGCGGTCTTGAGCCGATGTTGGGCCCGCCGGTTGGACGGGTTTGTATCCTGAATAAACCCTGTACAGGGGTGGTTTTTGTCCGGCGAATCGGTAAAATCGAACATAGCAAGAAGTTCAAAGCGCATCCGTTTGGGTGCGCTTTTTTGAGGGAGGTAGCATGGCATATCGTCTGGACATCAAGCGCATTCTTTCGATGAACTTCTTCCACGACCTGCCCCAGATTATGCTGGGGTGCGCCCTGGCCGCTATTGCGACCGACCTGTTTTTGATTCCCAACGGTCTCGCTGCCGGCGGCGTTACGGGTCTTGCCACCATTATCCAGGCGGTCGGCGCCTCGCGCGGTGTGTCACTTCCCGTTGGCATTCAGACTATCGTGATGAACGCCTTGCTGCTGCTGGTGGTTATGCGCGCGGGCGGTATGTTCTACGTGGTGCAAACGGCGACAGGCTTTGTGCTGCTGGGCTTTTTCACCGACCTGTTTGCCCCGTTTGTGGCACCGCTGGCTCATGCCGACCTGATGCTGCCGGCAATGTGGGGCGGTATCGTCACGGGCATTGGCTATGGCATGGTGCTGCGTGCCGGCGCCAATACCGGTGGCTCTGACACCATCGGCCAGATTATCTCGCGCAACACGTCGCTGCCGGTAGGCTCAACCGTTATGGCGATCGATGTCGCCGTGTGCGCCTTGTCGGCCCCGGTCTTCTCGATCGAAAACGCGCTGTACGCCGGCCTTTCGATGGTTATTAGCGGCTATGTGATCGATGCCGTGGTCGATGGCGGCAACAAGCGCCGTATGGTGCTCATCATCTCGGACAATTTCCCCGATATCGCGGCCGACATCATGTACGGCCTGGGCCGCGGCTGCACCAAGTTTAAGGCGACCGGCATGTATTCGGGCACCGAGAAGCCGGTGATCATGGTGATCGTGAGCCGTCGTGAGCTCAACACCCTTAAGACCATCGTGCGCGAACGCGATCCGCGCGCCATCGTGACCGTGGCAGACGTCACGGAAACCTTCGGCGAGGGCTTTAAGGACATCAGCGCGTAGGATTGAGCGGGCCCGCATCCAAAAGACGTTCACATTGATAAACCGTTTCATCAGCGGTTCTGCCTGCTAAATTGTTCAAATAATGATAAAAACTCTGGTAAAGCTTCCAGTTTCCAGCATAATGAAGGACGTACGTACATCGCGGCTGGGTTGGGACGACCTTCTGTGCCGTGCGCATCTTGTCTAAAGAGGATGAAAGGAAGGCACAATGAGCGACGAAGAGCTCAAAAAGGTTGCCAACGAGGTAAGGAAGGGCATCGTCACCGGCGTGCACGCTGCCAAGTCCGGCCATCCGGGCGGTTCGCTCGGCGCTGCCGACATCATGACCTATCTGTACTTTGAGGAAATGAACGTCGACCCGGCCGATCCCCGCAAGGCCGACCGCGATCGCTTTGTGCTTTCCAAGGGCCACTGTGCTCCTGGTCTGTACGCTGTGCTCGCTGAGCGCGGGTTCTTCCCCAAGGAGGATCTTGAGACGCTGCGCCACATCGGCAGCCACCTGCAGGGCCATCCCAACATGAACGACACTCCGGGCGTTGACATGTCCACCGGTTCGCTCGGCCAGGGCATCTCCGCCGCCGTGGGCATGGCCGTTGCCGCCAAGCACTGGGGCGACGACTATCGCACCTACGCCCTGCTGGGCGATGGCGAGAGCGAGGAGGGCCAGGTCTGGGAGGCCGCCATGTTTGCCGGCAACCAGCAGCTCGACAACCTCTGCGTGATCGTCGACCACAACGGCCTGCAGATCGACGGTCCCGTCGAGGAAGTCAACGACCCCATGCCGCTCGCCGACAAGTTCAGCGCCTTCAAGTTCCATGTGGTGGAGCTCGCCGACGGCAACGATTTCGACCAGATTCGCGCTGCCTTTGCCGAGGCTCGCGCCACCAAGGGGCAGCCGACTGCCATTATCGCGGAGACCACAAAGGGCAAGGGCGTCTCCTTTATGGAGAACCAGGTTGGTTGGCACGGCAAGGCCCCCAACGATGAACAGTTTGAGCA
>CAKUGA010000041.1 GCA_934654515.1 uncultured Collinsella sp.
GCAATCTCCAGGTAATCGCGCACGTCATCCCAAATTTGCGGTGCGTCCGGATCTTCCCAATCGCCGTCATGGTTACCACGTATGAGCGTCACGTTTTGGCAGGCAATACGCTCGCGCAGGCGCACGGCCTCTGCCATGGGCAGGCGATACGTAAAGTCTCCCAGGATATAGAGGCGGTCGTCCGCAGCCACGCACTCGTTAATGGCGTCAATAACCTTGCGGTTCATCTCCTCGACAGAGGCGAACGGCCGATCCATATCGTGCAGGATATTCGTATCGCCCAAGTGCAGGTCGGCGGTAAACCACATCATCGTCTCTGTCCTCATTTCGCAACGCGTATAAGACCTGTTTAGTATACAGACGCGGCGATGAGACGGTCACCCAAAGAGCCCGCCGAACAGACCTCGGCGACGCTTGTCCTGCTTTTTCGAAGCGTCATCCCGCGCCTTCTTGCCCTGCCGCTTCTTACGGTCCTGCTCCAACTCATCGTCATCGAGTAGCATATCCCACTCAAACGGATCGTCTGTCAGATCGAACAGGTCATCGTCATCAAACATGACTGCCTCTCTTACCGATTAGCGAGCATCCACCACATAGTTGAGAAGTCTACGGGCCCGTGCGGACACAAATTCATCCTGTCTGCGTCTTTCAATCGCTTGCCGCAACGCTTGCGCGGCGGAACGCTTACAGCTAAGATAGAGACACGGATGGCACCCGTGGCTGCGGGTCTTGCCAACTCCGATACACGTTTTCATCGTGAGAAGTGGCCGTCTTCGCTTACGCGGGGGCGGCTATTTCATTCGGCCGATAAACAGGCCGAGTTCGATAGCCGCGATCAACAACGCCAATAACGAAATAACATCGCTTACGTTCATACCAAATCCCTTCTAAAGGGAGTTGGCCCATCCGTGCTCCATAGCAGTAGTCTAACGCAAAATGCGGGTAATAGGAACATCTGTTCGTATTACCCGCACCCTTTTCTAGTGCACAAACATGCGCACGAACTTGTGCTTCCAGCTTGCGTAAGGGGCATAGCGGAACGGCACGTCCAGCCACGTTGCCTTGTTCACGATGCTCTTCTTGTGGCTAAACGTATCGAAGCTCTCGCGTCCATGGTACTGTCCCATACCGCTCGCCCCCATGCCGCCAAAGCCCATATGGCTCGTGGCCAAATGCATAATGGTGTCATTAACACAGCCGCCACCAAAGGGCACGTAACGCACAAAGCGCTGCTGAACCTCACGGTCCTGGCTAAAGATATACAGGGCCAGCGGCGTCGGACGATCCGTGATAAACGTCTCGACCTCGTCCAGGCTCTCAAACGTCAGCACCGGCAAGATGGGACCGAAAATCTCCTCCTGCATCACGGCATCCTCGGGCGTCACGCCGTCCAGGATCGTCGGCTCAATCTTGAGCGAGGCCTCGCGCGCAGCACCTCCCAGCACAACCTTGTCGGGGTCGATCAGTCCACGCACGCGCGCGAAATGCTTGGCATTGACGATATGGCCGTAGTCCTCGTTGTCGAGCGGGTGCTCGCCAAACATGCGGCGGACCTCTTCCTTGATAAGACCCAACAGCTCGTCGTGCACGCGCGCATCGACCAGCAGGTAGTCGGGCGCTACACAGGTCTGGCCCACGTTGAGCCACTTACCAAAGGCGATGCGGCGTGCTGCCACGCGCAAGTTTGCCGTGGCGTCCACGATGCAGGGGCTCTTGCCGCCCAGCTCAAGTGTCACGGGCGTGAGGTTTTTGCTCGCGCGCTCCATGACGAGCTTGCCGACCGGAACGCTGCCGGTAAAGAAAATCTTATCCCAGCACTCATCGAGCAGCGCCTCGTTCTCGGCACGACCGCCCTCGACGACTGTCACCAAGCGCGGATCGAACGCTTCCTCGCAAATCTGTTTGAGCACGGCGCTCGACGCCGGCGCATAGGCACTCGGCTTGACAACCACGGTGTTGCCCGCGGCAAGGGCACCGGCAAGCGGTTCGAGCGTCAGCAAAAACGGATAGTTCCAAGGCGCCATGATCAGCGTCACGCCATAGGGAACCGGCTGCGTCTTGCACACGCTAATGGCGTTGGCAAGGTCACATGGACGCAGGTGTGCACGGCTCCATCGGACCACGTGCGCAATCTGATGGCGAATCTCGGAAAGCGACGTGCCGATCTCGCACATATACGCCTCGTCATGCGACTTACCCAAATCGGTCTTGAGCGCATGGGCGATATCGTCCTCGTGTGCCCGAACCGCATCGCGCAGGCGCATGAGCGCGCGGCGGCGAGCATCGACATCAAACGTGGCATGCGTCTTAAAATAGGCGCGCTGGCCGCTAACGATGCGCGCGATTTCCTCGGTGTTCATGGACCCTCCTAGTTCTCGTCCTCAAACATACCACCCGCGACGACCTCGTACATATGCTCGAGCTCCACACGGTCCATCAAAAGCGGGACAGGATACAGCGGATTGGCCTCGGCATCGGCATGGGCGGCCATTTGCGGAATATCGGAGCGGCGAATACCCGAGACGTATTTAGGAATTCCCAAGGCATCGTTCATGCGATCGACCCAATCGATAAAGGCCTCGGCAGCCAAGCCGTCCTGCGCGTTAGCCGGCGCAATGCCCGCCATGCGAGCAAGATCGGCAAGCTTGGGAGCGGCAGCTTCGCCATAAGCGCGAAGCATGTGCGGCAGGATAATGGCGTTGGCCAAACCGTGCGGAATGCCGTATCGGCCACCCAGACTGTGCGCGATGGCATGCACATATCCAACATAGGAGCGCGTAAATGCGACGCCCGCCTTATACGCCGCCGAAAGCATATTGCGACGCGCACGCATGTTGTCGCCATGCTCATAGGCCTCGAGCAAATTGTCGTGGATGAGCTGAACCGCTTGGCGCGCCATCTTGCGCGTGTAGGGCGTGGTGCTACGGCCGATAAAAGCCTCGACGGCATGCGTCAGAGCATCCATACCCGTCTGCCCCGTAATGGACGCCGGCAGCCCACGCGTAAACTCGGGGTCGTGCACCGCAAAGCGCGGAATGAGCACAAAGTCATTGATGGGGTACTTATAGTGCGTCTCGTCGTCGGTAATCACCGCCGCGAGCGTGACTTCGCTTCCCGTACCGGCGGTAGTGGGAACCGCGATAAGCAGCGGCAGGAGACGGTGAACACGCAACAGGCCGCGCATCTTGTTGATGGGTTTGTTTGGCTGCGCAATGCGCGCGCCCACGCCCTTGGCGCAGTCCATGGCCGAACCGCCACCAAAGCCGATAATGGCCTGGCAGTCGTTCTCGCGATACAGCGCAGCCGCTTCCTCCACATTCGAGACCGTGGGGTTCGCACGCGTTTCGGCATAGACCGTAACGCCAATCCCCTTGGACGCGAGCGCGCGCTCGAGCGGCGCCGTAAGCCCCAGACGAGCAATGCCAGGATCCGTCACGATAAGGACCTGCTGTATCGAGCGCTTTTGTAACACCGCGGGCACATCCTCGGCATGCTCCAAAATGCGCGGCTCGGTATAGGGCAGAATCGGCAATGCGATGCGAAAAACCGTCTGATATGTTCGGCACCAGGCACGACGGGCTAGATGCATAAAGGAAACTCCTTCATTTGTTGATGGGTCAACATTTGCTCGACCGATTGTACTCATCGTGGGACGCAGGCAGCACGGTAATCGTTAATCAATCAACATCTTCATATTGTTCGGAGCTTCCCGGCGTCATCCGGTGTTAGTCTTTCAGAGTCCATTGGATTCACGTCCGCCGCAAAGGAGGCGCAAAGGTGCATGACATCTGGAACCCCTGGCATGGCTGCACGCGCGTCAGCGAGGGATGCGACAACTGCTACATGTATTACATGGACGGACAACGCGGTATCGACCCCTCCGTGATTAGAAAAAGCAAGTCGGGCTTCACCTATCCCCTCCAACGCCGACGAGACGGCAGCTACAAAGTTCGCGCCGGCGAGCTTATCCGTATCTGCATGACAAGCGATTTCCTGTTGCCCGAAGCCGATCCCTGGCGACCAGAGGTATGGGATATCATCCGCCAGAGACCCGACGTAAAGTTCTTCATTCTGACCAAACGTCCCGAGTGCTTTTGCGACTGTCTGCCCAGCGACTGGGGCGATGGCTGGCAAAACGTCATGCTCAACGTAACCTGCGAAAACCAGCGCAGGGCAAATGAGCGGATTCCCCTCCTGCTCGCCACGCCGGCCGCACACCGCGGCATCATGTGTGCGCCGTTCATCGGAAGCGTATCGGTCGAGAAAGCCGCCCCCGGTAGCCTTGGAAAACCCGATGGAATCGAGCAGGTCATCGCAGGCGGAGAAAACTACGCGGGAGCACGCCCCTGCCATTACGAATGGGTGCGCCAGCTGTATGCCGAATGCGTAGCGGCAAATGCGACGTTCGCTTTCATCGAAACCGGAAGCACCTTCGTTAAGGACGGGCGAACATATCACCTTCGTGGCAAAAACCTGCAAAGCGAACAGGCATGGAAATCAGGTCTCCAGCACCGCGGCCGCCAAATCGAGTGGGGCCTAAGGGACCCGCTCGGCTTGGAAATCCCCAGCTCGGAGCTTTGGGATCCACCGTATTTTGAGTGGTGTGAAACCTGCGGAAGCAAGCTTATCTGCAACGGCTGCGTGCGCTGCGGACTATGTGGGCGCTGTTAGATGACAGTGGTTAAATTGTTTTATTAAAAATCATTCCTAATAGGCTTCACATTCGGTCTCATTTATGGATAATAGAACTCGTCAAGACGCGCGTCCGGAGAGGGCCCTTACGGGACCGGACAAGCGCCCCATCGCCATCGATCGAAAGGATCGAATCATGAAGTTTGTTTGCCCCGTTTGCGGTTATGTGGAAGAGTTCGACGGCGACCAGCTGCCCGAGGACTTCAAGTGCCCCCAGTGCGGCGTCCCCGGTTCTCGTTTTCTGAAGCAGGAGGAGGGACAGCTCGAGTGGGCTGCCGAGCACGTCGTGGGCGTCGCCAAGATGGAGGGCGTCTCCGAGGACATCGTTGCCGACCTGCGCGCCAACTTTGAGGGCGAGTGCTCCGAGGTCGGTATGTACCTGGCCATGGCTCGCGTCGCTCATCGCGAGGGCTATCCCGAGATCGGTCTGTACTGGGAGAAGGCTGCCTACGAGGAGGCCGAGCATGCCGCCAAGTTCGCTGAGCTCCTGGGCGAGGTCGTGACCGACTCCACCAAGAAGAACCTCGAGATGCGTGTTGAGGCCGAGAACGGCGCTACCGCCGGCAAGACCGACCTCGCCAAGCGCGCCAAGGCCGCTGGCCTCGATGCCATCCACGACACCGTGCACGAGATGGCTCGCGACGAGGCTCGCCACGGCAAGGCTTTCGCCGGCCTGCTCAAGCGCTACTTCGGCTAAGATAGCTGCCTGAGACATAACCTCTAGCTCAATGAGGCCCGGACCACACGGTTCGGGCCTTTTTTGTGTCTCGAGGACTCGTTAACGCCCTGAAATAGGACCGCCTTAGGCATTGGCATCTCGTCAAAAACTAAGTGAGTAGACTTTTTGGAACTTGCCGAGCACACCATCCATATTGCTTTATAAAGCCGCAGGCAAATGACTTGTTGCAAAACGGCCTGGTCGCCAAAGTGCCAAAAGTCTACTCACTTAGAACCGCAGCCGTCCACGATCGAGCTGTTTTGCGTCTAACGGGCATCTTTCCGTCAATTACTCCCAATTTTGTCCAGTCAACGAATAGTTCAGACCGAAGTAATGTCTCAGCCCTTTGCTCATCTGAGCTTTTATCACGATATTCAGCATCGAGCATCCTGCATACGGCCTTAACAATCGCGCGGAATCTACCCTCATCGGATATCTGTCTGTGTGTCAGGAGAAGTACATCGTAGCCCATGGCCTGAAGGGCTGTCATGCGGTCAGCGTCACGCAAGCCATCCCCTGCGCGTCCGTGCGAGGCCTTCCCCTGACATTCAATGGCCACCTGTCGCCCGCCGTCCGGCGAAGAAAGAAGTAGGTCGATATATACACGGGACTTTCCCACAATCGCTCGAGCACTTGTGCTTAGCGTCACTTCGACATTGAGCTCTATGCAGCAGAACCCTTCGCCTCCTAAGGCTCGCGGCAGTCCAAGCAACAAATACGCCTCGACCTCAAAAGGCGACGCGGCACCCAATGGAACGAGTTGCGATACCGCCATAAATCTATTGCCGTAACGCATCCCGCAAACATCTGAACAAAAACGGTCAAGGTCTCTGCCCAAAACCAAAGCGACTCGACGCCATAAATTTGAGGCGGTGCCATCTTCGGACGGGCAGCGCACCCAACCGAACGTTGTCGAAATCGCGCCCGAATCAATTGCGCGCGCAAGCTCCGCCTCAAGCGCCGCCGGCAGAGCGCACACCGCAAACAAGCCACACATCTCCGCCAATACCAAAAGAAGCTGAAGATCCGTCAGATGCCGCAACATGATGAATGCCGTCAGTAGAGGAGACGTAATCAAAAATCCATGCTCCGTTTCCAGCACGGATTCCCTGGGGAGCTCACCGAGGAACAGCCGCTGCCTAATGCTGGCAGGACAAGTCCGCTTGTTTCTCGTCCGAACCAATGTATACAACGGAAAGCCGAGCGCAACCGCAGCCGTCGGGTTACGGGCGAGATCATATCGCTGCCGGTCTTCTTCCGGCCGTGGAAGCGGCGGACACAAAGCGCGGACCTGAGGGGGCAAACGCCAGTACCTAAAAGCCGATATGTCACAAAGCAAATCCTTCATAAGCACAGGAAAACACGAATTTCAACCCAATCGGTCTCGCATTGGCGCGAACGCACCAAAAAATGGCGTCGAACGGACTGCTAAGTTTTCAACAGCCCTCCCCAACTGACCAAAAGCTTGCCGAGAACTGGACGAAGCCCTGTTGAAAACTCCTTTTATTTCTCACGCCGAAGCTTTGCGCGGCAAGTGAGTAGACTATTTGGAACACCCCGAGCAGACCGGTCATTCTGCTTCTCAAAACCACAGGTAGATAGCTTGTTACAAAACTGCCTGGTCGCCAAAGTGCCACAAGTCTACTCACTTAGGTTGCAGAGCGCCCCGTTAGCTGCAATTCCAAGGTATTAAGCACTTTCGGGCTCAGATCGTCATACTGGACAAGAATTTGAGTTGAGTTTTCAGGGACAGATGCGCCATCGGTACACCAAAAACAGTCACTGATATCGATAAAAGGGATACTCGAGTGCATGAGAGCCCGTGTAAAAGAGCTTTCGCCCGCTTCGCACTCCGCAACCACGGTGCAGTAAAGGCCCGCGTCTGCATGCTCGATCGACACCTCCCCTGCCGGAAACGTCTTGCGCACAATTGCCGCCAAACCATCACGCGCCTCACGAGCACGAACGCGCACGCGGTTCACATGCCGCTCGTAATCGCCCGATTCGAGCAAGCGCGCCAACGCGACTTGATCTACGGAGCTGACCGACGAGGCATAAAAACCCAGCTCACGCCTGAATCGTTCCATGAGCTCATCGGGCAGGACCATGTATGCTAGGCGCAGGGCCGATGACAGGCTCTTAGAAAAGGTATTGGTGTAGATGACCGATTGGGCAGCATCAATCGATGCGAGCGCCGGGATCGGCTTGCCGGCAAGGCGAAACTCGCAATCAAAGTCGTCCTCAATGAGATATCGACCCGGTTGCTCGGCAGCCCAGCTCAGCAGTGCGTAGCGACGCGCGATGCTCGTCACCAGGCCAGTCGGATATTGATGAGACGGCATCAGGTGAAGAACATCCGCCCCGGCATCGAGCAGCTCGCCCAAGTTAACGCCCTCACCATCCAGCGGAATATGCCGCACTTTGCAGCCCATGGCCTGATAGATGCGTGTCAGACGCAAGTAACCCGGGTCCTCAACGGCGTATATCTTATCCGCACCAAGCAGCTGAACCAACATGGTATCGAGCAACTGAGCGCCCGCACCGATGACGATGTTGTCGGGATTGACGTTCATGCCCCTCGTCCCGCGAAGATGATGCGCAATTGCACACCGCAGCCGAGCGGTGCCTTGCGCAGGTGCGGGCGAGAAGATTTCGCGCTCATCTTCGGACGCCAACGTCGCCCGCAGAGCACTTTGCCAGAGACGTGCGGCTTCCAAGGCGGAAGGAGAAAGCGCGGCGAATTGTTCAGGCTGTCCATAGGAGTCATGAACGCCAAAGCTCGCAGGAGCAGCATCTCGGTCGGCATCCTCCGCAGCCGAAGCCAGAACCGGGGCTTCGGGAAGCTCGCACGCGTAGTAGCCACGACGCGGCTTTGAGCAAATATAACCCTCGGCGAGCAACTGGCTATATGCATTTTCGATCGTAATGACACTGATTCCCAGATGACTGGCAAAGGCACGCTTGGAGGGCAGATGCTCCCCCGCCACAATGCGACCAGCAACGATATCATCTCGAATTTGCTGGTAAACATACTCATAGAGCGATGCTCCGCCACGTTGTTCCAAATTGTAGTCAAGCATGAGTTTGCCACCTGACCTTATCGTGTCATTCAATCTGGTATTAGTCTGACCTTGTTATTATCTCGAAAACTGAGTATTCCGCCATACCCAGCTCCCCTATAGGATGTTCCGTCAAGCAATGCACATGCCAACCAAGGGAGCAACCATGGCAGAACAGACCAGCAAGGCCGATCGCGTCAAACTCAACCGCGAGCTCGCGCAGATGCTCAAGGGCGGCGTCATCATGGACGTCACCACGCCCGAACAGGCACGCATCGCCGAGGAGGCGGGCGCCTGCGCCGTCATGGCCCTCGAGCGCATCCCAGCCGATATCCGTGCCGCCGGTGGCGTGTCGCGCATGAGCGACCCCAAGATGATCAAGGGCATTCAGGAGGCCGTCTCCATCCCGGTCATGGCCAAGTGCCGCATCGGCCACATCGTCGAGGCGCAGGTCCTGCAGGCCATCGAGATCGACTACATCGATGAGTCCGAGGTCCTCTCCCCTGCCGATGATGTCTATCACATCGACAAAACCCAGTTTGACGTGCCGTTCGTCTGCGGTGCCCGCGACCTGGGAGAGGCGCTGCGCCGCGTTGCCGAGGGCGCCACGATGATTCGCACCAAAGGCGAGCCGGGCACGGGCGACGTTGTCCAGGCCGTGCGTCACATGCGCAAGATCCAAAAGCAGATCCGCGACGTTGTTGCCCTGCGCGACGACGAGCTCTTTGAGGCGGCCAAGCAGCTGCAGGTTCCGGTCGAGCTGGTACGCGAGGTCCACGCTACGGGCAAGCTCCCCGTTGTGAACTTTGCTGCCGGCGGCGTGGCGACTCCCGCCGACGCCGCGCTGATGATGCAGCTGGGTGCCGAGGGCGTTTTTGTGGGCTCGGGCATCTTTAAGAGCGGCGACCCCGCCAAGCGCGCCGCCGCCATCGTCAAGGCCGTCGCCAACTTCACCGATGCCAAGCTCATCGCCGAGCTTTCGGAAGACCTGGGTGAGGCCATGGTCGGCATCAACGCCGACGAAATCGAGATCATCATGGAGGAGCGCGGGCGCTAGTCCGGCAGAAAGGATCGCACATGAGCGATTACGCAGACCAGACGGTCGCCGTGCTGGCGGTCCAAGGTGCTTTTGCCGAGCACGAGACAAGACTGTCCGAGCTAGGCGCACATTGTATTGAGCTGAGGCAGGCAGCCGATTTGAAGCAGAACTTTGATCGCCTGGTACTTCCCGGCGGCGAGTCTACCGTTCAAGGCAAGCTGCTTGATGAGTTGGGCATGCTCGAAGAACTCCGCGGGCGTATTGCTGAGGGCATGCCCGTGTTGGGCACCTGCGCCGGCTTGATTCTGCTGGCCCACGACCTGGCCGCCCATGACGATAAGGGCACGCCACGTTTGGCGACCATGGATGTGCTCGTCGAGCGCAATGCCTACGGCCGACAGCTCGGCAGCTTTCGAACCAAGGGGCAGGTAGCCGGCATCGACGGTGAAGTGCCGTTAACGTTTATCCGTGCACCCCGCATCGTCGAGGTCCACGGTGACGCCAAAGCCTTAGCGAAAGTCGACGGGCGAATCGTTGCCGCCCGCCAAGGCAACCAGCTCGGCGTAACCTTCCACCCCGAACTCGACGAAGACACCCGCCTCCACGAGCTGTTCCTGCAGATGTAGACAGACAAAACGAGAGTGGATTTTCGGACACTTACAAATTGAGAGTGGATAATCTCCCACTTTGAGCTTGAATACGGGCTCAAACCGGGAGATTATCCACTCTCATACTATGTAGTCATTGGGGACGTTCTTAAACGACTAGTCAAACAAGAACGTCCCCAACGACCATATTGCGATAGACGACCACGTTTGCCCAGATAAAACCGACCAAATAAACCTGTCTTTTTGGCGTCCCTTTTTTGCAGATTTGGACTATGGGAATGCCGATGCTTTGGCAACGCCAGCGAGCGCCGCCCAGGGCGAACAAGTTGGCATGAAAAAGGCAAGGCATAGACCTTCTGGTCATGCCTTGCCTTTTGAATGACAAATTGTCGCCCTGGGTGGCGCGCAGCGTCGACTAGTTACGCGGTTCGTAGAACCGCGTAACCCCTAAAAGCGGTTGCCGCGGAAGCCGCCGCCGTTGCGGCCGCCACGATCGCCACCGCGACCGCCGCGGTCGTTACCGCGGTTGCC
>CAKUGA010000042.1 GCA_934654515.1 uncultured Collinsella sp.
GTGTCGTTCATGCGGATGTACTCCATGAACTGGTGCACAACGTCGTGAGCGATCTGGTCGACGCGGTCGTCGTCGTTGCCGTACTTGGGGAACTCGCCCTCGGTCTCGAAGTCGACGATGATACCGTTCTCGTCACGGACGGGGTGGACCTTGGCGTACTTGATGGCGGACAGGGAGTCGGCCACGACGGAAAGGCCAGCGATGCCCGTAGCGAACCAACGGTGCACGTGCTTGTCATGCAGAGCCATCTGGATGCGCTCGTAGCAGTACTTGTCGTGCATGTAGTGAATGATGTTGAGGGAGTTGACGTACACGCCAGCGAGCCACTTCATCATGTCGTTGTACTTGGCCACGACGTCGTCGTAATCGAGCGTATCGCCCTCGACGGCGCGGTACTTGGGGCCGACCTGCTTCTTGGAGACCTCGTCAACACCGCCGTTGAGTGCGTACAGCAGGCACTTGGCCAGGTTGGCGCGGGCGCCAAAGAACTGCATCTCCTTGCCGATGCGCATGGAGGACACGCAGCAGGCAATGCCGTAGTCGTCACCGTGGTAAACGCGCATGAGGTCGTCGTTCTCATACTGGATCGAGGAGCTGGCGACAGAGGTCTTGGCGCAGAACTTCTTGAAGTTCTCGGGCAGACGGGTCGACCACAGAACGGTCATGTTGGGCTCGGGGCTGGTGCCCATGTTCTCGAGCGTGTGCAGGTAGCGGTAGCTCATCTTGGTAACGAGCGTACGACCGTCGACACCCATACCGCCGATGGACTCGGTGACCCACTGCGGGTCGCCGGTGAACAGGGCCTGGTACTCGGGGGTACGGGCGAACTTGACCATGCGGAGCTTCATGATGAAGTGATCCACGAACTCCTGGATCTGCTCCTCGGTGAAGGTACCGTTGGCAAGGTCGCGCTCAGCGTAGATGTCGATGAACGTGGAGGTACGGCCGATGGACATAGCGGCGCCGTTCTGCTCCTTGACGGAAGCGAGGTAGGCGAAGTACATCCACTGAATGGCCTCCTGCGTGTTGGTAGCAGGGTTGGAGATGTCGAAACCATAGGTCTCGGCCATCATCTTGAGCTCGCCGAGGGCACGGATCTGCTCCTGCAGCTCCTCGCGATCGCGGATGTTGTCGGCGGTCATGACCGTCGGGGTGGAAGCCTTCTGGGCCTCCTTGTCCTTGATCAGGTAGTCGACACCGTACAGGGCAACACGACGGTAGTCGCCGATGATGCGGCCGCGGCCATAGCCATCGGGCAGACCGGTGATGATGTGAGCCGAGCGGCAAGCACGCATCTCGGGGGTGTAGACATCGAAGACGCCGGCGTTGTGGGTCTTGCGCTCGAAGGTGTAGCGCTCGACAACGTTCTCGTCGATCTTGTAGCCGTGCTGGCTGGCAGCCTGGCAAGCGATGCGGATACCGCCGTTGACGTGCAGAGCGCGCTTGAGCGGCTTGTCGGTCTGGAGGCCGACGATGGTCTCCTTCTCGCGGTGGGCGTTATCGATGTAGCCAGCGGGGTGGCTCACGATACCCGTGACGGTCTTGGTGTCCATATCGAGGACGCCGCCCTGCTCGCGCTCCTTGAGCAGCAGGTCGAGAACCTCGCTCCACAGCTCCTTGGTACGCTCGGTCGGGCCGGCGAGGAACGACTCGTCGCCCTCGTAGGGGGTGTAGTTCTTCTGGATGAAGTCTCGGACGTCAACCTCTCCCGTCCAGATGCCTTCCTTGAAGCCTTCCCATGCCTCCTGCATTGTGTAACCACGCTCCTAGTTACGTGTAATGCGGCGCTCTCTCACACCGCTGCTTATTGAATTCTTGAATGTTCGGCTTGCACGACCGGCTTCTTCCGTTTTCCGCCACGTGTTGACGCAGGGAAAACGTTTGTCCACCTTGGCGCTGCAACCCTAAACCCAAGATTTCACCCGTTTGAGAAGGATAACATAGCGACCCTCTCCATCTGGGCTGTTATATGTTTCTTTTTTTATAACATAAGAGCGTTTTTGGCAAATCCGCAGGAAATGCGAGCGCGGGCAGATACCGTTCACCGAATTGTCTGATATTTCCCCTTGCCTTTATACGCCTGTCGCTCTAGCTGTTATGCCAGCTTTAGCTGGGTAAAGTGCCCCGCAGGTAGATTTTTGGGACATGCCTAGAAATCTACTTTTCGCCGCAACAAAGGCGTGTGCGCGGCGCGTCCGCAAAGGTAGATTTCTAGGCATGTCCCAAAAATCTACCAGCAAGCGCAGGGCGGCCACGGAGGATTACCCCGTGGCCGCCCTGAAGCGTTGGCTTGTTGCGAGCGTTGATTTGCCGCGCGTGGTGTTACGCGGCAGCGGCAGCCTTGTCGGTCGCGGCTTTTTTGCTGCTTTGCTTACCCTCAAAATGCTTGTAGCACCAGCTGGTGACCAGCGGGGTGAGGATAGCCGTCACGATAGCGCAGGCAGCAACCTGTGCCGTGGCCGTCGCGAGCACCGCGCCGCCGTACATGGCCTCGTTGACGCTTGCCATGGCAGCAGGCGTGGCAACATTGGCGCCAGCGCAGCTCGAGATTGCCGCACCTGCGACGCCCGTGCCGCCGGTGAGCCTATCGACCGCGACAACGGGGATGGCAAAGACCACCGAGCAGATCACGCCAAGCAAGATGCCGGGGAGACCGCCATTGATGAGCTGGCCAAAAGTCATGGTCGAACCCATGGCAAAGAAGACGAGCACGATGATGGCGGACAGCGCCGGAGCCATCATCTTCTTAAAGCTGGGAAACAGGTTGCCCAGGATAATGCCGACGACGATCGGCAGGATGGCGCCCACGAGCGACCAGCCAATCGGTGCCTGACCGGCGGCGCCGAGCACGATCATCGTGACCGGAGGACCGACGACCAGCGTGGTGATGGCAACGGCGCCACGCTCGGCCTCGTTACCCATGGTGCCCATCAGGCCTGCGTACATGGCGTTGTTGGCGCCGGTGCAGGCAGCCAGCATCACCATGGCTGAGATGCCAAACAGGTTGTCGTTGAACACATAGAGAATGAGCAGCGACACAGCGATGACCACGATCTGCTTAATGGCGATGATGATGGCACCGCGGGCAGCAGCGGCGGGGGCGCTCTTAAACGAAATCGTCGTTCCGACGATGAGCAGGAAGGCGCCCACGAGCGGACTAGCGCCCTGCTGGGTCATGCCAAGCGTAAAGCTGCCAAGCGTCTTGAACAGGTCAGGGAATAGCGTGTTGAGCAGGCAGCCCAACAGAAGCGGCACCAGAATATTGGCGCCCGGGATGGAGGACATTTTAAAGAACGGCTCTTTTGCCGCCGGTGCCTCCACCGCGGTTGATTCACTCATATATATCTCCTTTTGATGCGTGCGGGTTGTTGTCGCACGCGGCTACATCAGAAAGAAGGCGACGGTCCCGAGTCGCAGGGGCCGCCGCCGAACTATTACCGCTGGGTATTACCCGTCCAGGACGATACCGCCGTCGCAGTCGCCGATCTCGCCGTTCACAAAGCTGGCGAGGTCGGAAGCGAAGAACAGCACCATCTGTGCAGGCTCGCTTGCCTGGGCGGCGCGGCCCAGAGGGATACCGTTGATGATGCGCTGGGAGTTTTCGTCCGAGAGGATCGAGGTCATATCGGTGAGCGTGAGCGACGGGCACACGGCGTTGCAGCGGATGCCGAACTTGCCGCCCTCCTTGGCAACTGCCTTGGTCAGGCCGTTGACGCCGGCCTTGGAGCTGGCGTAGGCCGCGGTGCCGAGCAGGCCGCCGCCGATCTTGCCGGCCACGGAGCTCACGTTGACGATGGTGCCGGCATGGGCCGCCTTAAAGTGCGGGTACACGGCGTTCATCATGGTAAAGGTACCGTTGAGGTTGATGTCGATGGTGCGACGCCACTCGGTGTCGTCAATCTCGTCGAATTTCTTGGTGCTAATGACGCCGGCGCAGTTGATCAGGATGTTCGTTTGGGGCAGATCGGCGAAAATCTGCTCGACAGTCTCGCGCGCCTTGGGCGCATCGGCGACATCGAGCTGGTAGAACTTGTTGCCATCGCCGAGCTCGGCCACCGCGGCCTCGCCCTTTGCAGCATTCCTTGCGATGAGCGCGACGTGTCCGCCGCCCTCCACGATACCCTTGGCGATTTCGAGGCCAATGCCCTGAGTGCCGCCGGTAACGATCGCGGTTTTACCCGTGAAGTCAAATGCCATGACTCCAACCCCCTTGATTCAGGTGTCTCCTTGCGGGAAGTTGGAGCATCGCACGTGGCGAAAAATGAGTCCCAGTCGTCATGGTGGTGACAACCCCTCGCCTAACCGCGTGCATGATAGTTCTTTGGAACGTTTCAGTAATTGAAAAATTTGAATTGTTTATACGACCTTTATATCGCACAGCCTCCGGTAGATTTTTGGGACATGCCTAGAAATCTATCGATTATGGCGCACGTGTAGGGGTATCATCTTTCACCGAAAATAGTTTCTAGTGTTAGGGGTTTTCAGTGGAAGGTACCGATTTCCACGAGCTTGGACGCCAGCTCTTTCTCGAGTTTGGCAGCCTGCACCAGCGCGTTTCGCGCTTTACGGACCAGGCTTTGAGCGGCGAGATGGCCGTTATGCGCGCCCTTTTGCTCGCCGGCGGCTCGCTCACGCCGAGTGAACTTGCCGATCGCGCTTGGGTCTCGAGTGCCCGCATAGCCAATATCCTGCGCGCCCTCGAGGCCAAGGGTTGGGTCGAACGCGAGCACTCAAAGACCGACCGCCGTCGCGTACATGTGACCGTGACCGAAAAGGGTCGTCAAGACCTTGAAATCAAGCGTCGGGAGTTTGAGGACCGCGCCGCGGCATTCCTCAAGCAGCTCGGCGAAGAAGATACCAACGAGTTGGTGCGCCTGCTTCGACGCACCAACCAGATCATTGACCACAACCAAGAAAGGAGAGATGCCGAGTGAGGATTCTCAAGCTCTTTAAGAAGCATGTGCTGGCACTGCTTGCGGCTATCGTGCTCATCGTGATCAGCTGTAACGCCGACCTGGCGCTGCCCACGTATATGAGCGACATCGTCGACGTGGGTGTGCAGCAGGGAGGCATCGCTTCGCCCGTGCCCGACACCATCCGCGCCGACGCGCTCGACGACCTTGAGCTCTTTATGAGCGCCAAGGACGCCAAGACGGTGGAGGTCGCGTTTGGCAAGGCCGACCAGAATGGCATCCGCACGTACCAGGGCACCGAGGACGAGCGCGCCGACGGCAGCAAGCTCGCCGACATCATGAGCCTGCCCGAGACCGTCGTTCTGTCCCTCAACCAGGGTATCGACGCCGATTCCATGGACGACATGACCGGCGCGTCCAATGATGCCAGCGACAGCAACGCTCAGCAGTCCAAGCCCACCCCCGAGCAGATGGCGGCCATGACGCCCGAGCAACTCGCCGAGATGCAGCAAAAGGCAGCAGCGGCGCAGAATATGCAAAAGCAGATTGATGCCGACGGCGGCAAGATCACCATGAAGAGCCTGCGTCTAGGCGTTGAAGGCGGCCTCATCGACCAGGACAAGCTCGTCGAGGGCGCCAACGGTATGGCGGACAAAATGGGCTCCATGTCGGGCTCCATCGTGACCCAACGCGCCGTGAGCTATGTGCAGGACGAGTACAAGGCACAGGGCATCGACCCCGCCGATGTGCAGAACGCCTACCTGGGCCGCATGGCGACCACGATGTTTGGTCTGTGTCTGGTATCGTTGGTCGCCACCATCCTGACCGGTGCCGTGGCTTCGCGCACCGCCTGCTCCATCGCCCGCGACCTGCGCCGCGAGACCTTCAACAAGGTTATGCACTTCTCGCCGGCCGAAGTGGGCAAGTTTAGCCAGGCCTCGCTCATCACCCGCTGCACCAACGACATTCAGCAGATTCAGATGGCCGCAACCCTGTTTATCCGCATGTGCCTGATGGCCCCCGTCATGGGCATCGTCGCCGTCATGCGCGTCCTGGCCAACCACACCGGCCTGGAGTGGACCATCGCCGTGGCCATCATCGCGGTCTCGGCCGTCGTCGGCGTGCTCATGGGCCTCACCATGCCCAAGTTCAAAAAGATGCAGAGCTTTGTGGACCGCGTGAACCTTACCGCCCGCGAGCTGCTCGACGGTCTTATGCCCATCCGCTCGTTCAACCGCGAGGAGCATGAGCTCGAGCGTTTTGACAAGGCTTCGCTCGACCTGATGACCACGCAGCTCTACACCAACCGCGCCATGAGCTTTATGATGCCGCTCATGATGCTCGTCATGAACTGCATCACCGTGCTCATTGTCTGGTTTGGCGCGCAGGGCGTGTCCGACGGCGTGATGCAGGTCGGCAACATGATGGCGTTTATCTCCTACACCATGCAGATCGTCATGGCGTTTATGATCCTCACCATGGTGTCGGTCATTCTGCCCCGCGCCGAGGTTGCCGCCGAGCGCGTGGAGGAGGTCATCACCTGCCCCACGAGCATTAACGACCCTGCCTCGCCCAAGCTGCCCGCGGCCAGCGCTCCGCGCGGTGAGCTCACCTTCCGCGACGTGAGCTTCCAGTATCCCGATGCCCGCGCCGATGTCATCAGCGGCGTGAACTTCACCACGCATGCCGGCCAGATGCTCGGCATCATTGGTTCCACGGGCTCGGGCAAGTCCACGCTCGTGCAGCTGATTCCGCGCTTATACGACGTCACGGGCGGCAGCATTTCGCTCGACGGCATCGACGTGCGCGACATGACCCTCTCCGAGCTGCGCCGCCGCATTGGCTATATCCCGCAGCAGGGTCGCCTGTTCTCGGGCACCGTCGAGAGCAACCTCAAGTTTGCCGGCGACATGGTGAGCGACGAGGACATGCACGAGGCTGCGCGCATCGCCCAGGCCGAGGACTTTATCGCCGAGCGCGAGGGCGGCTACGACTCCCCCATCAGCCAGGGCGGCTCCAATGTCTCGGGCGGTCAGCGCCAGCGCTTGGCCATCGCCCGCGCCCTGGCCAAGAAGCCCGAGGTCGTGGTGTTCGACGATTCGTTTAGCGCGCTCGACTACAAGACCGACGCACGCCTGCGCGAAGAGCTCGCCAAAAACGTCACCGACGCTGCGCTCGTGGTCGTGGCCCAGCGCATCGCAACCATCATGCACGCCGACCAGATCATCGTGCTCGACGACGGCCACGTGGTGGGCACCGGCACGCACGAGGAACTGCTGCACAGCTGCCCGGCGTACCTGGAGATCGCACAGTCGCAGCTTTCCGCCGAGGAGCTGGGGCTTACCCAAGAAGAGATTGCAGCCGTTATGGAAGGAGGCGAGCGCTAATGGCAGACGAGACCAAGACTCAGATTCCCAAGCCCACCCGTCAGCGTGGCCCCATGGGTCGCATGGGCGGCATGGGCCGCGGCGAAAAAGCCAAGGACTTTAAGGGCACCATGAGGCAGCTGCTCGGTTATATCGGCCAGCACAAGGCTGCCGTGTTCGTCGCCGTCGCTTTTGCCGTGTGCTCGGTCATCTTTAATATCGTGGGACCCAAGGTGCTTGGTCAGGTTACGACCAAGCTGTTCGAGGGCCTGGTCGCCAAGGTCAACGGCACCGGCGATGTCGACTTTGACTGGATCGCCAAGACGCTCGGCTTTTTACTCTGCCTGTACCTGGCGAGCTCTGCCTGCAGCCTGATCCAGGGCTGGCTCATGACCGGCGTCACGCAAAAGATCTGCTACCGCATGCGCAAGGAGATCGCCGCCAAGATCGCCGTCGTGCCGATGAGCTACTTCAACGGTCACAGCAAGGGTGACGTGCTCAGCCGCATCACCAACGATGTCGATACGCTGGGCCAGTCGCTCAACCAGAGCGTGACGCAGCTCATCACGTCGGTGACGCAGATTATCGGCGTGCTCGTCATGATGCTGTCGATCAGTCTGCCGCTTACCGGCGTCACCGTGCTCACGCTGCCGGCTGCCGCGATTATCCTGACCGTGATGATTCACTTCTCGCAGCCGTACTTCCGCGAGCAACAGCAAGTCCTGGGCGCCGTCAACGGCATTATCGAGGAGGACTTTGCCGGCCAGAACGTTATTCAGGTGTTCGACCGCGCCGAAGCCTCAATCGAGGAGTTCGACCGTCAAAACGACCGCCTCTTTATTAGCGGCTGGCGCTCGCAGTTCCTGTCGGGCCTGATGATGCCGCTTATGAGTCTGGTGGGCAACATGGGCTACGTGGGCGTCGTCGTGGTAGGCGCGCAGCTCGCGCTGACCGGCAATGCCACGCCCGGCGACATCCAGAGCTTTATCCAGTACGTTCGCAACTTTACGCAGCCGGTGCAGCAGCTGGGCAACGTGAGCAACACGATGCAGTCGATGGCCGCCGCCACCGAGCGCGTGTTTGAGTTCCTGGCCGCGCCCGAGGAGGGGCAGAAGGCCGACGCGCAGATTCCCGAGAAGCGCCCCGGCCACGTGGAGTTCGACCATGTCAAGTTTGGCTACACGCCCGACAAGACCATCATCCACGACTTTAGCTGCGAGGCGCAGCCCGGCCAAACCATTGCCATCGTCGGCCCCACCGGCGCCGGCAAGACCACGCTCATTAAGCTGCTGCAGCGCTTTTACGATGTGGACGGCGGTTCGCTGCGCGTCGAGGGCGTCGACGTGCGCGACTGGGACCGCGCGGCGCTGCGCGGCGAGTTTGCCATGGTGCTGCAGGACACCTGGCTGTTTAACGGCACCATCCGCGAGAACATCCGCTACGGACGCCCCGATGCGACCGACGCCGAGGTCGAGGCCGCCGCACGCGCCGCACGCTGCGACCACTTTATCCATACGCTCGCCGGCGGCTACGACTTTATGATCAATGAGGAGGGCACCAACCTGTCGCAGGGCCAGCGCCAGCTCGTGACCATCGCCCGCGCCATTTTGGCCGACCGCCCGGCGCTGATTTTGGACGAGGCGACCTCCAACGTCGATACCCGCACCGAGGAGCTCATCCAGCGCGCCATGGATGCGCTGATGCAGGGCCGCACGAGCTTTGTCATCGCGCATCGCCTGTCCACGATCCGCAACGCCGACGTAATCTTGGTGATCCGCGACGGCGACATCGTCGAGAAGGGCACACACGACGAACTGCTCGCCCAGGGCGGCTTCTACGCGGACCTGTACAACTCGCAGTTCGACGAGGCGGCGTAGGGCCAACGCCGATCGGCTTTATATGCTTTCGAACGGGGACGTAGGAATGTCTGCGCCCCCGTTCTTGTGTCCTGCGACCTTCGCGCTACCTGTTTGAGACCCGACTGGCGAACTTTCCCATACCCCGTGGTCAAAAAACGGCAAATATGAGTACTGTTACCTTTTTAGTCGCAGCGAAAACTGCCTCAGATGGGCCCCTTAGGGCTTTTATACGCTCTCAAAGTGACCGAAGCCCTCGATATCGAGGTAGTGTGCGTCGATTTTAGTGAACATATTTTACCTTTATGTCTATTATCTTTTGAGTTCGATATGATACCTTGTTTGCAACAGTACTCATATTTGGCATTTTTTGCCCACGAGGTCTCGAAAGAGTCTGAGAACGGACGCTTCGGCGGCAGGAAGGCCGTCCCCCTAAGGCGAACGTCGTCATTCGCCCAGATAAAACCTGCCAAAATAAACCTGTCCCTTTTCGGCAGGTTTCGCTTGCACTTTAGCGTGCGACAGCGGATAATGCCGGACACTCGACAATACGCTCATTGCTCTCTATAGATTGAGGAGGCCCCGCATGGCCATGGAATTCAAACGTAGGCTGCCGATCCCCATGGAGATCCGCGAGGAAATGCTGCTTTCGGCCGAACTCACCGCCAAAAAGCAGGCATTCGACGCCGAGGTCGCTAAGGTCTTTACCGGCGAAGATGCACGCAAGGTGCTTATCATCGGCCCGTGCTCTGCCGACCGCGAAGATTCGGTACTCGAGTACATGAACCGCCTGGCCAAGGTCGCCGAGGAAGTCAAAGACAAGCTCATCATCATCCCGCGCGTCTACACCAACAAGCCGCGCACCAAGGGCACCGGCTACAAGGGCCTTCTGCACAACCCCGATCCCGAGGCGCCGGACGACCTGCTCGAGGGCGTTAAGGCCATCCGCCACATGCACCTGCGCGTCATCGAGGAGACTGGCTTCTTCACCGCCGATGAGATGCTCTACCCCTCTAACTATCAGTACCTCGTTGACCTGCTGAGCTACGTCGCCGTTGGCGCACGCTCGGTCGAGAACCAGGAACACCGTCTGGTGTCGAGCGGTATTTCGGTGCCCGTGGGCATGAAGAACCCCACCGCCGGTTCTACCACCGTCATGCTTAACTCCATTTACGCTGCTCAGGCCCACCAGAGCTTTATCTTCCGTAACTGGGAGGTCGAGTGCGACGGCAACCCGCTCGCACACGCCGTCATGCGTGGCTACATCGGTCTCGACGGTCGCACCTACCCCAACTACCACTACGAGCACCTGGAGCGCCTGGCCGAGCGCTATACCGAGCATGCCGGCTACGCCAACCCGGCGGCGGTCATCGACTGCAACCACGACAACTCGGGCAAGCGCCCGCTGGAGCAGTACCGCATTTGCAAGGAGGTGCTCGACAGCTGCCGCCGCAACGAGTCCATCTCCAAGCTGGTCAAGGGCTTTATGATCGAGTCCTACCTGGAAGACGG
>CAKUGA010000043.1 GCA_934654515.1 uncultured Collinsella sp.
ATAGGGGCGGAATCGGCAGCGGTGGCCGAAACGATGATGGTGTAGTCGAGCGCACCGTGCTGAGCGAGGGTCTCGCGAATGTTGGCAACCGTAGAGGCCTTCTGGCCGATGGCGACATAGATGCAGACCATGCCCTTGCCGCGCTGGTTGAGGATAGCGTCGATGGCGATGGCGGTCTTACCGGTCTTACGGTCGCCGATGATAAGTTCACGCTGACCGCGGCCGATAGGCACCATGGAGTCGATAGCGAGCAGGCCGGTCTGAACCGGCTCGCACACCGGGGTACGGTCGATGACACCGGGGGCCTTGAACTCGATGGGACGACGGTGCGTGGCGACAATGTCACCCAAACCGTCGATAGGCTGGCCGAGCGGATTGACGACGCGGCCGAGCATGGCGCGGCTCAC
Source organism: uncultured Collinsella sp. (assembly GCA_934654515.1). Taxonomy (GTDB): domain Bacteria; phylum Actinomycetota; class Coriobacteriia; order Coriobacteriales; family Coriobacteriaceae; genus Collinsella. Next base: position 408 of record CAKUGA010000043.1, read on the forward strand.
GGGGATATCCATAATGCGGCCAGTGGTGCGGCACTCGTCGCCTTCCTTGATGGAGTCGACGGCACCAAACAGAACGGCGCCGACCTCGTCACGGTCAAGGTTCTGGGCAAGGCCGAAGACGGTCTCACCGGTATCGGAGCTCTTGAACTCCAGAAGCTCGCCTGCCATGGCGCTCTTGAGGCCGGAGACGCGCGCGATGCCGTCGCCTACCTCGTCGACCGTTGAAACCTCATGCGTATCGACCGTCGCGGAGAGGCTCGTGAGCTGCTCCTGCAGTTTCTTGGCGATATCCTGGGCATTGAGGGTTTCGGACATTAGGCTTCACCTCCGTACGAATTAGCAGAGTTTGCGAGGGTCTCCTGCGCGATGCGCAGCTGCGTCTTGACCGAAATGTCACGACGCTCGCCGCGGGCCTCGAGCACCAGGCCGCCCACGATAGACGGGTCGACCTGCTCGATAAGGAATACCTTGCGGCCGAAGTCCTGCTCGCATTTCTTAGTGATGGTTTGACGCAGCTCGTCGTCGAGCGGGATCGCCGTGGTGACGGTCACGCCCACTACATCCTCGTCTTCCTCGGCAACATACTTAAAGGCAGCTGCCACCTTGGGAAGAAGGTCGAGCTGGTCGCGCTTGGACATGGTGTCGAGCACGGCGATGATCTCGGGGCTGGCGCTAGCCAGGCGCTCGATCATCTCGAGGTCCTCGAACACATGGTTCTCGGCCTTGGCGGCTTCCAGAAGGGAGCGCGCGTAGGTCTCGAGCACCTTGTCCTGATAGCGGCTAGTCGGCATTCAGGCTACCTGCTTCCTGGATGTAGCGCTCGATGAGCTTCTTCTGCTCGGCCTCGTCCTCGAGTGCCTCGCCCACGATCTTGGTGGCGACGGCAACGGACAGGTCGGCGATGGAGCTCGCGGCACCGGCGTAGATGGACTTGCGCTCGTCCTCGACGGTCGTGTGGGCCTTGGCGATAATCTCCTCGGCCTCCTTGTGAGCGGCCTCGATGATGCGGGCGCGCTCGGACTCGGCGTCCTTACGGGCCTCGAGAACGATATCGGCAGCCTGACGACGGGCGTCAGTGACAATCGAGTCGGACTCAGCGCGCTTGGCGATAGCCTCCTGCTTGGTCTTCTCGGCCTCGTCGAGGCTCTCCTCGATCTTCTTGCCGCGCTCCTCCATGGTTTTCATGATGCCCGGCAGGGCGACCTTGGCCAGCACGATCCAGATGATCAGGAAGGCGATAAGCGCCGGGATGAACTCCGCCATCTTAGGGATGAGGATGTCCGCACCGGCGGCGCCGTCCTCGGCGAACGCGGAAACCGGCATAAGCAGCGCGGCCGCGGACGCGGAGAGTGCGATCGCGCTCTTCTGGGATGAAAGATTCATACTTGACGCTCCGTGCTATTTAACGATCAGCGCGACAACGAAGCCGATCAGAGCCAGAGCCTCGCCGAAGGCGGAGCCCATGATGAAGACGGTGAACACGCGGCCCTGGACCTCAGGCTGACGGGCCATAGCACCCGTAGCACCCAGAGCAGACAGGCCGATAGCAAGACCAGCGCCGATAACACCGAGACCGTAACCGATAACTCCCACGATTCCTCCTTTGTCGTGCGTGTCTTATTTCACGCAGGATAACCTTTTTATAACTGCCGGGCTCCATGGGTACGGGCACCGGCGGTTTAACGAATTGCTTACCTTTAAGGCGCGAGCGGAAGACTACTCCTCCTCCGCGACCTCCTCTGCCTCGGAGACATACACGGCGGTAAGGACCGTGAAGACGTAAGCCTGGATGGCGCCGACCACAAGCTCGATCGCATAGATCAGGATGAGGATGGCAAGCCAGGCAAGCGAAGGCAGGGCGCCGACGGCGTGGGCCGCGGAAACCTGCTGAAGCAGCGGCTGCATGAACATGCTCGCCATGATGGCGAACGAGCCCATGACCACGTGTCCTGCGAACATGTTGCAGAACAGACGGACGGCGAGCGTGATGAGGCGCAGGAAGGTCGAGAAAAGCTCGACGACCCACACAAGCACGTTCATCGGGAAGCTCACACCCTGCGGAGCGAGGCTCTTGATGTAGCCGATCACGCCGTGAGCCTTGCATCCGTAGTAGATGAAGTACACGAAGGCGAAGATGGCGAGCGCGGCGGTGGAGCCGATTGCACCGGTACCGGGCTTCATTCCCGGGATCAGGCCGATCATGTTATTGATCAGGATGAACAGGAAAAGCGAGCACAGGAACGGGAAGTGCTTCTTCCAGTTCTCACCCACGACGCCCTTGCCGATATCGTTCTCGACGTACTCGATGATGTACTCGAAACCGTTGACGAAGAAGCCCTTGGGAACCAGGGTCTGCTTCTTCTTGAACACGGCCAGGACGATCAGGAGCACGATCGTGGAGACGATCAGCCAAAACGAGTACTGCGTGATGCCGCAGCTCAGATCGCCCACGACAGGGGTGGAGCTGAACTCGCTGACCAGATGATTAATCTCATCAGGCAGCTTTTCAAAAATTTCCACGACTTACCTTTCGACCTCATGAGGATCTCGCAGCGCCTTGGCGACGCGAACCGTGCAGGCGGCCATAAAGGCCACGAAGCCGATCGCCTCGCCCAGGAGGAACATGCGAAATGCCTCTCCGAACAACGCAAACACAACCAAGGTGAAGACGAGCAGGGCGATTGCCGAGACCGCCAGACTCACCATGCCCTTGAGCATGTCCGCATTCTGCTTATCGTCAAGAACCGGCTTGAGCGTAAAGACAAAGGGAAGGAAGGCAATTGCGCCCGCGATGGCGCCTGCAACGATAGCGAGCAGATCGGCTATCTGAAACACTGGCATCCTCGCTTTCCTTTTTAACGCTTCCCAGAACAGTTCCCGCCAAACATTGGTGACTATTGTACGAGCCAATCGCTAAAGTACAACCGAAAAAGCATCGGTTAATACGCAGCTGTACGTTTTCTTAAGACCCTCTTTATCCCGCAGGTAGGTAATACGTTTTTCTCGAACCCTGCAGAGCAAAACGTCCATTAACTAAAGGTGCGCGCAGGCGTCTTCTGCTTGCCCGCGCGCACCATTTCTTCGTATTTGCAGCCGCGGCCGTCTTAGCCCAACGACTAGAGCGTGCCGTAGATGCGGTTGCCGGCGTCGCCCAGGCCGGGAACGATGTAGGCGGCCTCGTTGAGATGGTCGTCGATGGCGCAGGTATAGATATGCACATCTGGGTCCTTCTCGGTCAGCGACTTGAGACCCTCGGGGGCCGCGACGATGCACAGCATGCGAATGTCCTTGACACCGCGCTCGCGCAGGTAGCTGATGGCCATCTCGGCCGAACCGCCCGTGGCGAGCATGGGGTCGACGACCAGGCAGATGCGCTGGTCGATATCCTTGGGCATCTTGCAGTAATACTCGTGCGGCTCGTGGGTGACCTCGTCGCGCTCCATGCCGATGTGGCCCACGCGAGCGGAGGGCACCAAGTCGAGAATGCCGTCGACCATGCCAAGGCCCGCACGCAGGATGGGCACGATGGCGAGTTTCTTGCCGGCGAGCCGTTTGAACGTGGCGGTAGTGATGGGGGTCTCGACCTCAACGTCTTCCATAGGCAGGTCGCGCATGGCCTCGTAGCCGTCAAAAAGCGCGAGCTCGCGCACGAGCTGGCGGAACTGGTTGGTGCCGGTGTTTTTGTCGCGCAGGATCGACAGCTTGTGCTGGACGAGCGGGTGATCGACAAGCGTCACGCGGGACGCATCGTAGGTGACGGTCATGGGTTGATTGCCCCTTTCGTTGCGGCCGCAAAACGGCCTTGCTGACAAGGCGCGCAGCAATGTTGCCGCCGCACGCCATGCATTAGTTTAGCGGTTTGTTGTATCGAGCAGCCCATCGCAGCCCTACTGTGCGGTACTGAGCGAGCGCCTGACTGCATCACGCCAGCCCGCAAGGTTTTGCTCGCGGCGCTCGGCGGACATGTGGGGAAGGAAGGTCCTAACGATCTGGGCATTTTGCTCCAGCTCTTCCAGGTCTTCCCAATAGCCGACGGCAAGACCCGCCAAGTACGCGGCACCGATTGCCGTGGTCTCCACCGTCTCGCATTGCAGCACGGGGATATCCAGCAGGTCGGCCTGGAATTGCATGATGAACTCGTTGCGCGAGGCACCGCCATCGACAGACAGGCGCTCAATCGAAAGCCCCACGTCCTGCTCCATGGCGCGCAGCACGTCGTAGCTCTGATATGCCATGGATTCGCAGGCGGCACGTACGATGGTCGCACGGCTCGAGGCGCCGGTCAGACCGCACACGATACCGCGAGCATGCGGGTCCCACCAGGGAGCACCCAAACCCGCAAAGGCGGGAACGAAGTAGCAGCCCTCGTTGTCGCTAATCGAAGCGGCGAGTTGTGCCGACTCGCTCACGCTCGAGATGATGCCCATGTTGTTGCGAAGCCAGTTCATCGTTGAGCCGGCGGCAAAAATAGAGCCCTCGAGCGCATAGCTGACTTTGCCGTCCGCAGCGATACCGATGGTGGAGACCAGGCCATTCTTGGATTCGACGATCTCGTCGCCGGTGTTCATGAGCATAAAGCAACCCGTGCCATAGGTGTTTTTGGTCTGGCCGGGACGGAAACAGCAGTGGCCGAACAGCGACGCCTGTTGGTCACCCGCCACGCCCATGATGGGCGGCATGTTGGTCATGATGTCGCTCGCGACGCGGCCGTAGTCGCCCGAGCTCCAGCGAACCTCGGGCATCATGGAACGTGGAACGTCAAAGAGTGCCAGCAGGTCGTCGTCCCAATCGAGCGTATGGATATTAAAGAGTGCCGTGCGGCTGGCATTGGTGTAGTCGGTGGCAAAGACCTGGCCGCCGGTGAGGTTGTAGATGAGCCAGGTGTCGATGGTGCCAAACATGAGGTCGCCCGCCGCCGCGCTCTCGCGCGCGCCGTCGACGTTGTCGAGAATCCACTGCACCTTGGAGGCCGAGAAATACGGATCGAGCGTGAGCCCCGTGCGGGAGCGCACCAGCTCTTCTGCGCCCTGCTCGACCAGCTTGTCGATCAGGGGCGCGGTGCGGCGGCACTGCCATACGATGGCGTTATAGATCGGCTGACCGCTCACGCGGTCCCAGACCACCGTGGTCTCGCGCTGGTTGGAGATGCCGATGGCGGCAATGCGGTCGGAGTGGATACCGCTCTTAAACTGGACTTCCATCATGACCGCGATCTGGCTGGCAAGGACCGCCATGGGGTCTTGCTCCACCCAGCCGGGACGCGGGAAGCTGGTTTTGACGCTGCGACGTGCCTGCGCGACGATGCAGCCGTACTCGTCGACGATGGTCGCAAGTACCGAGGTGGTGCCGCAGTCGAGCGCCATGATGTAGGAACCGCCAAAGTCAAACGAGGCATCTTCCATGCCCAGGCTGCCCAGATTCAACGACATCGCTTACACCTTTCTATTGCATCGGGTCGGACAGGACCCGTTCGATCTCTGATGCGGGAAGTGCGCCTTGGCGCAGGATCTGGAGCCCGCCGTGCTGAAACGACACGATGGTCGAGGCGTCGCGACACGGGGTCTCACCGGCGTCGACGGCAACATCGACCCCCTCCAGGATGCGACCCTCCACCGTGATAAAACTTGCCGGCGCGGGCGCGCCATGCGTGTTGGCGCTGGTGCAGGCAAGGGGGCTGCCACAGGCGCGAATGAGCGCCTGCACCACGGGCGAGGCCGAAGCGCGAAGTGCCACCGTGTCGTCGGCAGCGCGCATAAAGGTCGGCACGCAGGGGGCTGCCTTGACCACGATAGTCAGGGCTCCCGGCCAGCATCGTCGCGCGAGTATGCGGGCATCTTCCGGGATATCCACGCCATAGCGGTCGAGTGCTTCGACGCCATCGACCAGCCAAGCGACGGTTTGCGTGAGTTCACGTTGCTTGAGAGTGAAGATACGGCGATAGCCGGTGCCGAGCGCAGGAACTGCGGCGCCATTGACGGCAGCCTGCGGATCGCGCGGCCACGATGGGAATTCGCTTGTATCTTGGGGCACGGCGTCCGAGAAGGCGTTGACTGCCACGGCGACACCGTAGACGGTCTCGGTCGGGATCAAAGCCAGGCCGCCGCGGCCGAGCACCTCGGCCGTGCGCTCGACGGCAAGCCGATGCGGCTCGCGCGTTCCCTCGTATACCCGATAGACCGTCTGCATGTGTATGCCAGCCCCTTACGCTCTGGTGCAAGTTTGTTTACTGTAGGGCATTCTCGCACGAAACGTTCAACCTATTTGCCCAGAGCGCATGTTGGTTTGGTGAGCGGCTCTAGTAGTCGGTGAAAGTGAGGGGGTTATTGGACTGCGACGAACTTCTTTGGCCTGCCGGCGTGGCGTTCTTGGGCGGCGTAGCGCTCGATGCTGCCTATCGTTATCATCCGACGGCCGTCGACGAGTTCAACATCGAGCTTTCCGGCTTTGACCAGCGCGGTAATCCGCGGAGCGGAGACTTTGAGGTCCAGCGCTGCGTCTTTAAATGTTCGGCACGCCGCTTCCCGAGCGTCCTCGTGGTCGATTTCGACTGAAAGGGCCACGACCTCGGCCGAGCGTTCGTACCCTGCCGGAGTCAAACCGTTGTTGAGGTCGTCGGCCAAAAACGCCATCAGTGCCTCGGTGGCATGGGCAATCGCTTCTTCGCGCGTATCGCCATCGGCAAAGGCGCCGGGAATCTGCGGGAAGCTAGCGCAGTAACCATCGTCTTCTTTTATGAGAACGCAGTCATAGGTAAATCGCTGCCTCATTTTGCCTCCAACTACCATCCAGCTTGGCGACGAATACTTGCCCACGTGCCCTTCTTTGGTCGATCACCACCAGAGCCGTTCACGGTGACAACGCGGTCACCAGAAACATACTTAGCATGACTACCGACTTGCGCGACCTTCACGAATCCATCGTGCTTGAGTAGGGCAATGATTTCCCGAAAGGTAGGAGGTTGCATGGGCCGACCTCTTTCAGCCGTCCTAATTATAAACTACTTTATAATTTTTGCTAACCAGTTAATAAATATTACTGGCGTTGCTTGGGCTCGGTGACGATGGCTCGGACAATGCGGGGGCGATCGGTGAGGTCGTGGACGATACGCACGTCCGAAAGGCCTGCTTGACGACAGAGCTCGGCCGCGGCGTCGAGCGCGCCCTCGTAGAGCTCGCAGGCAAACAGGCCGCCGGCACGCAGCATGTAGGGCGCCGCGTTGAGCAGGCGGCGGAAGATATCGAGACCGTCGGCACCGCCCTCGAGCGCCAGATCGGGCTCAAAGTCCTTGACCTCATGCGGCAGCGAGCGCATGACATCGGTGGGGATGTAGGGCGGGTTGGAGACGAGTACGTCAAAGGTGCCCCACTCTTCGCGGGGAATGGAGCTCACCAGGTTTGTGAGGCTGAAGGCGACCTCGTCGGACGTGAGGCCAAGCGCATCGCGGTTTTTGGTAGCAAGGTCGATGGCGCGCGGCTCGATATCGGTAGCAGTGCAGGTGACGTGGCCGCGACGCTCCCAGGCGATCGAGAGCGAGATACAGCCCGTGCCGCAGCCGACCTCGAGAACGCGGGCAGTGCGGGGCTCGGCTGGGGCAGGCGCAGCGGCATCCTGAGCTGAAACCGTCTCCTGGTCGGCGCCCTCGATGGCGATGTCGTATTCGTCGAGCTCGGGCTCGGCGGCTTTTGCGGCTTCGGCTTCTGCTGCTTGCGCGGCGGCTTCCTCGGCCTCGCGATCGGCCAGTTCCTCGGCATAGGCACGGCTGCCCAGTACGTCGCCGCCTAGCGCCGCCTCATCGGCAGCCGTCAGATTAGCGGCACGGCGCTCGGCAGTCGCCCGTTCGTCTGCCAGCGCGGCCTCGGCCTTGCGTGCCTCCTCGACCTCATCGTTCCAAGGCAGCTCAACACGCTGACGGGCAGCAGCCTCGGGGCTCAGCACCTCGGCATCCAGATAATTGAGGACTTCCTCGACGAGCATCTCGGTTTCGGGGCGCGGAATGAGCACACCGGGAGCGCACGCGACGTCAATCATGCGAAACTGCGTGCTGCCGGTGATGTACTGCAGCGGCTCGCCTTTGGCGCGACGAACGACGGCCGCGTGCATGGTCTCGAGCTGGGCCGCGTTAAGCGTCTCGTCCATGCGCATATACAAGTCGATACGCGCCAGGCCCGTGGCCGCGCACAGCAGCCACTCGGCAGAAAGACGGGGATGCTCCTCGCCGCGCTCGGCCAGGTACTCCTTGGTCCACTCGAGACAACGCTTGATGGTCCAGATCTCGTTTGCCATGGGGCCCTCCCCTCTTAAGCGCCGGGCGGCGCGCGAATGTCGGAGCAGATTGTAAGCGAGGCCAGCGCCTGGCAAGGGACGATTGAAGGCGATTATCGAGAATCAGCCCAGAATTTTGCTTGGAGCCCACCTGAAGTGTTCATTCGTCGACGTCTAAATCTGCATCCGTCAAGTTTTTGGCAAGGTTGACCCAAAACTGACCAATATCTAACCAAACGCTTGCCACATCGCTTGACGCACGACCCATCAAAAATCGCTCCGCGACTTCTTGAACGATATTTTGAGCAATATTTTCGATAGCGGACTTATGCCGTCAATTACCTTAAGCAGGTAAGCAGCTCAAATGACATCACAGCCAACTGAATAAAATATCAAGGCAATGTCACCAATGACTCCCTACGGATCATTTGACAACCAAGGAAACGCCGATGTTTTGGCAATGTCAGCGAGCGACATCCAGAGCGAACAAGTTGGCATGAAAAAGGCAAGGCATAGACCTTCTGGTCATGCCTTGCCTTTTGAATGACAAATTGTCGCTCTGGGCGGCGCGCAGCGTCGAGCAGTTACGGCGTTTGGTAAAACGCCGTAACTTAAACAGCCTGTGCCAGCTTCTCGGCTCGCTCGGCGGCGGCGAGCGCCTCGATCACGGTGCCGAGCTGGTCACCCAGGAGGACGCCGTTGTAGGTGGAGTTGAAACCGATACGGTGGTCGGTCACGCGGTCCTGGGGCTGGTTGTAGGTGCGGATCTTCTCGGAACGGTTGCCGTGGCCGATCTGGCTCTGGCGCTCGGCACCGAGCTCCGCCTGCTGCTTCTCGAGCTCCATCTCGTACAGACGGGCGCGCAGCATCTGCATGCAAACTTCGCGGTTCTGGATCTGGGAGCGCTGCTCCTGCGACTGCACCACGGTGTTGGTGGGCAGGTGGGTGATGCGCACGGCGGAGTAGGTGGTGTTAACGCACTGACCGCCAGGGCCCGAAGCGCAGTAAGTGTCGATGCGCAGGTCGGACTGGTTGATCTGGACGTCAATCTCCTCGGCCTCGGGAAGCACGGCGACGGTTGCTGTGGAGGTCTGGATGCGGCCCTGGGACTCGGTCTTGGGAACGCGCTGGACACGGTGCACGCCGGACTCGAACTTCATGACGGAGTAGACGCGGTCGCCCTCGACCTTGAACTCGATGGACTTAAAGCCGCCGGCCTCGCTGGGGCTGGAATCGAGCACGGTGGTCTTCCAGCCGCGCGATTCGCAAAAACGCTGATACATCTTGTACAGGTCGCCGGCAAAGATGGCCGCCTCGTCGCCACCGGCGGCGGAGCGGATCTCGACGATGGTGTTCTTGTCGTCGTTGGGGTCACTCGGGATGAGCATGTACTTGATGTCTTCCTCGAGCTGGGGAAGCTTCTCCTCGTTCTCGGAGATGTCCATCTGGAGCATCTCCTTCTCGTCCGCGTCGGTGGTGTCGCGGAGCATCTCCTTGGCGGCCTCGATGTCATCGAGCGCGCCGATGTACTCGCGCGAGGCGGCGATGAGGTCGGACTGGTGTGCGTACTCCTTGTTGAGACGCGTGAACTCCTTGATATCGGAGGCGACGGCCGGGTCGGAGAGCTTCTTCTCGAGCTCCTCGTAGGCCTTGATAATCTTTTCGAGCTTGTCGCGCATGGCGGGACTCCTTTATATGCGTGAAGGTGAAAATCGGCAGAGTTGATGGGGCGCGCGGCGCCACTACGGGGGTAAGCCCGGCTAGAACATGTCGATCTTCAGATACATGCGCATCCCTTCGCGTATGGGGTACATAGTTGCGGTCTAACCCATACATGATAGCGTGCGCAGGCAAACCTGCATATAACCCGCACGGAATGATTGGACGTAGCCATTGGGTGTTCCTATAGTTTTGTCAACCGCCGGGGCTACTCCCGGTAGGGCACCCGGTCGCGCATCACGGCGTATA
>CAKUGA010000044.1 GCA_934654515.1 uncultured Collinsella sp.
GGTAACCATGACGGCGATTGGGAAGATCCGGACGCACCGCAAATTTGGGATGACGTGCGCGATTACCTGGAGATTGCTCCCGGTTATGCCAAGGGACATCGTCTGGTTCTGAGCCATTACCCCATGCTCAGCTGGAACGGTAAAGCGCGCGGCGCCATCATGCTGCACGGTCACATTCACAGTAGAGGAGACCGCACCAACACGCGCAACCGAGACCGCGAGCGCCCCGTTTACCGCTACGATGTTGGCCTCGACGCCAACAATTACAAGCCCGTAAGCCGAGACCAGATCTTGAGCTTCTTTGGACTGTAACCCTCAAGCCACCATAAAGAGGACAGGCACCTTTGTGGTGTTTTTTCCATAGATTGGAGTCGTTATGAAGCAACTACTCATTCGTGCCGACGATATCGGTTATTCGTACGCCGTTGACCTGGGGATTGCCCGTAGTGTTAACGAGGGCTTGGTGCGCTCGGCGGGCCTTATGCCCAATATGCCCGAGGCCGAGCGTGGCTGGTCGCTCGTGGCGGATGCCGGCATTGCGGTGGGCCAGCATACCAATGTGTGCCTGGGAAAGCCGTGTGCCGACCCGGCGCTCATCCCGAGTCTGCTCGACGGCAACGGCGAGTTCCATAGCAGCCGTACCTTCCGCGAGCACTTTAAGCGTGGCGAGGAACTGATTGACTTCGACGAGGCCTGCATTGAGATTCGTGCGCAGCATGACCGCTTTGTCGAGATCGTGGGGCACGAGCCCGATTACTTTGAGGCCCACGCCGTTATGAGCAAAAACCTCAATCGAGCGATCTCGGCGGTGGCGCAGGAGCTGGGCCTTAAGGAGCAAAAGGCGAGCTTCGACCCCACGGCCGTGGTGCACCGCGGAGATACCGACCTGCGTATGGTGATGCGCTCGATGGAGCCGGGCTACGAGCCCAAGGAAGCAATCATGCAGACGGTTCGCGAGATGGCCGATGGCGAGACGGTCGTCTTCGTGTGCCACCCGGGCTATCTCGATCGCTTTATCCTAGAGAATAGCTCGCTTACGACTAATCGTGCCAAGGAGGTCGATGCGCTGGTCGACCCCGAGCTGCGGGCGTGGCTCGAGGCTCAGCCCGATCTTCGCCTCATCGACTATCGCGACCTGTAAGGACCCAAGCCACCACAAAGGGGATAGGCACCCTCGCGGTGGATCTGGCGCCGTTGCCATTATGGCTGCGGCGCTTTTTTGTCCGCGTGGCGCGGTAGAGTGTAGAAGGTTGATATTTGCGTCCATCCAGGAGCTGCTATGAACGAGATCAAGTGCCCGCATTGCGGCGAAGTCTTTAAGGTTGATGCGTCCGGCTATGCGGACATCGTCAAACAGGTGCGCGATGCTGAATTTTCGCATGACCTTGACGAACGTGTGAAGGCTGTCCAGCGCGAAGGCGAGCAGGCGCTGGAGCTCGAGCGTTCACGTTCTACGGCTGCCCTGCAAGAGGCGGAGTCTCAGCGCAACGCTCAGCTCGCTGAGCAGAAAAATGCCGCGGCTCAGGAGATGGCGAAAGAAGTTGCCAAGCGCGACGCCGAGCTTGCCGAGCTGCGTGCCAAGCTCGAGGGTGCTGCCGCAGAGCGTGAGAGCGCAAGTCAGCGTGCGGCTGTTGAGGCCCGTGCCGATGCTCAAAAGGAGAATGCTGAGCTCCAGCGCGAGATTGACAACCTGCGTGCGCAGCTGGGACGCAAGGACGACGAAGCCAAGCTTGCCGAGGCCGCGGCGCGTAACGCCGCTCAAAACGACCTGTCCGCACGTGATGCCCAGATTGCCGAGCTGCAGGCGAAACTCTCCGCGGCAGACAAGGCCCAGGAGATGGCGCTCGCCGCTGCGGCCGCCGAGTCGCAGCGCGAGCTCGCTGCTGCTCACAGCGAAGCTGAGCGCACGCTTGCCGACTATCAGGCGAAGGTGCAGGAGAAATTCTCCGCTGCAAAGGCTCAGTCTGCGCAGGAGGCAGAGGGTCTGCGCGCCCAGCTGCGCGAGCAAGAGCTGACGGCAAAAATGAACCTGTCGGAGGCGGTTGCCGCAGCGGAGCGTGAGCGCGATGAGGCGCGCGCGAAGCTCACGAGCGAGCTTGCGGTGCGCGATTCTCGCGAGGAGCAAGCCAAGGCTGCCCACGAGCTCGAGCTTGCACAAGCCAAGCGTGCGAGCGATGAGCTGATTCGCTATAAGGACGAAGAGATTGAGCGCCTAAAGGACATGAAGGTTCGCCTGTCCACCAAGATGGTGGGCGAGTCGCTCGAGCAGCACTGTGAGACCGAGTTTAATCGCCTGCGCATGACGGCGTTTCCCAACGCGTATTTTGAGAAAGACAACGATGCATCCGAGGGCACCAAGGGTGACTTCATCTTCCGTGAGTGCGACGCGAGCGGCAACGAGATCATCTCGATTATGTTCGAGATGAAAAACGAGAATGACGAAACCGCGACCAAGCACAAGAACGAGGACTTCTTTAAGAAACTCGACCACGATCGCCGCCAGAAAGGCTGCGAGTATGCGGTGCTCTGCACCCTGCTCGAGCCCGAGAGCGAGCTCTATAACGCCGGCATCGTGGACGTGAGCTATCGCTACGAGAAGATGTATGTGATCCGCCCGCAATTCTTCATCCCGATGATCACGCTGCTGCGCAACGCCGCTATGGGCTCGCTGCGCTATAAGCAGGAACTGGCGGAGTACAAACAGCAGAACATCGATGTGACGAACTTCGAAGCCAAGATGGAAAAGTTCAAGGATGGTTTCTCGCGCAACTACAACTTGGCGAGCAAGCAGTTCGAATCGGCCATCAAGGAGATCGACGCTGCCATCAAACAGCTCGAGAAGACCAAAGACGACCTGCGTCGCAGCACCGAGAACCTGCGCCTGGCCCACAACAAGGCTGATGAGCTTACAATCCGCAAGCTCACTTGGGGCAACAAGACCATGAAGGCGGCGTTTGACGAGGCGCGCGAGACGGCAACGGGCACGGGCGATGAGCCCGCCGAGGCCGATTCGTATGAGGTCGAGGATGCTGAGTAGGGGATAGCATATAGTGCAAAAAGCGGGGCCGCTGGCGATGTTGCCAACGGCCCCGCTTCGTTTCGTTCCGCCACGCTGGGCTAGTCTTCGAGCAGGTCCTCGATAAAGCCGACGCGGTAGTGGGTGAAGATGACCTCGCCGCCGTCTTGCGTGGCGTCCAGATCGACATCGCCCATGATGCCAAAGTCGTGGTCGCCATCCTCGTCGGCAAAAATCTGGTGCACGTGCCACACGTGATCGGTCTTCTCATCGCTCTCGTCGATGGTAAACATCGCCGAGCTACGGGCGTCGCCGTCGGTGAGGATCTCCTCGTGCTGCTCATGGTAGACGTCGAGCGCCTTTTGCCAGCGGACCTCGCTCATGCCCCAGTCCTCGTCGAGCTCGCCCAGGTCGCGGACGTGCCCGCGGGCCGCAAGGGACACGCGGCGGAAGAGCGCGTTGCGCACCAGCAGGGTGCAGCCGCGGCGGTCTGCTACAACCTCGTCGATACCCTGGGGCGGCGCGGCGTCGAGGGCGGCCGGGTTGCCGGCGTTCTCCCACTCGTCCACCAGGCTCGAGTCCACCGAGCGCACCACGAAACCCAGCCACGAGATGATGTCGCGCAAGCGCTCGTCGCGCTTTTCGATCGGTACGGTGCGGTCGAGCGAGCGGTAGGCCTCGGCCAGGTAGCGCAGCAGAATACCCTCGGAGCGGGCGATGCCGAGCTTTTGGATATAGCCCTTAAAGTCGCTCGCGCTCTCCAGCATGTCGCGCAGGACACTTTTGGGTGAGAGCTGGTAGTCGTTGGCCCAGGGCACCTCCTGACAGTACTTGTCGAAGGCGGCGTCGAGCAAGTCCTCGAGCGGCTTTTCGTAGGTTACATCTTGGATGCGTTCCAAGCGCTCCTCGTACTCGACGCCGTCGGCCTTCATCTCGGCCATGGCGCGGTCGCGCGCGGCGCGCTCCTGCGCGCGCAGCACCTGCTTGGGGTCCTCGAGTGTAGCCTCAACCATCGAGATGAGGTCCATGGTGTAGGTCTCGCTCTCGGGGTCGAGCAGCTCCAGCGCGGCGAGAAGGAAGGGCGAGAGCGGCTGGTCGAGCGCAAAGTCCTCGGGCAGGTCGACCGTCAGCGCGTAGTCGATGTCAGGCGCGGCGTCAGCCGGAGCGTCGGGCGCGGGCGGCACCTCGGTGCGCACGACGACGCCGGAGTCGATGAGCGTGGCGAAGATCTCGTCGGCACGAACCTCGAGCTTGGCCTTTTCTTCGGGGGTCTGCAGACTTGTCTCGATGAGGTCATGCACGCGGGCGCGAGCGTCGCCGCCCTGCTCGACCACGCTAATCACCATGGAGTGCGTGATGCGCAGGCGCGGTTTGAGCGTCTCGGGCTGCGTCTCGATCAGGCGCTCAAAGGTCTGCTTGTTCCAGGTGACAAAGCCCTCGGGGGCCTTCTTCTTTTTGATCTTACGGAGCTTTTTGGGGTCGTCGCCCGCCTTGGCCATGAGCTTGGCGTTCTCGATCTCGTGCTCCGGCGCCTCAGCGATCACCATGCCCTCGGTGTCAAAGCCCGATCGACCGGCGCGGCCGGCGATCTGATGGAACTCACGGGCGCGTAGGCGACGCATCTTGTAGCCGTCGAACTTGGTGAGCGCGGTGAGCACCACGGTGTGGATGGGCACGTTGATGCCGACGCCGAGCGTGTCGGTGCCGCAGATGACGGGCAACAAGCCCTGCTGCGCCAGACGCTCGACCAGTAGGCGATAGCGCGGCAGCATGCCGGCGTGATGGACGCCGACGCCGCAGCCGAGCAGGCGTTTGAGGATCTTTCCGAAGGCGGTTGAGAAACTTGTGCCCTTGGCAGCCTCCTTGATGGCCTCGCGCTGCTCCTTGCTGGCGATGCCAAAGTTGGCGAGCGATTGCGCCGTGGCAAGTGCGGCGTCCTGGCTAAAGTGCACGATGTAGAGCGGAGCCTCGCCGCGGCGCATCGCGAGCTCGACGGTGCCCTCGAGCGAGGTTGTCACGTAGTCGTAGCTCAGCGGCACGGGGCGCGGAGCGTCGACTACGAGGTCGCAGGTGGCGCCGGTGTGCTCCTCGAGCGAGGCGGCGATAGCGGTGACATCGCCGAGCGTGGCGCTCATGAGCATGAATTGTGTGTGGGGCAGGGTGAGCAGCGGTACCTGCCATGCCCAGCCGCGGTCGGGGTCGGCAAAGTAGTGGAACTCGTCCATGGCGACGCAGCCAACGTCGGCATCTTCGCCCTCGCGCAGCGCGTCGTTGGCAAGGATCTCGGCCGTGCAGCAGATAACGGGCGCCTTGGTGTTGATATGCGTGTCGCCGGTGATCATACCGACGTTATCGCGGCCGAGCACCTGCACCAGGTCAAAAAACTTCTCGCTGACTAGAGCTTTGATGGGGGCGGTGTAATAGCAGCGCTTGCCTTGCGCCATGCCCATAAAGAGCATGCCCAGCGCGACAAGCGACTTGCCCGAGCCGGTCGGCGTGCCCAAAATGACATGATCGCCAGCTGCCAGGTCCATGAGGGCCTCTTCTTGGTGGTCCCACAGCTCGATGCCGCGGTCGCTCGTCCATTCAAAGAAGCGCTCGAAGGCCTGATCGGGCGTGAGCCATGGTTCGGGCTCGCTGCCGTCCTCGGGCTCCCACCAGGTGGGGGAGAGCGCACCGAGCGAGCCGAACTCGGCCTCGGTGCCCGTGCCGCCCGAGAACGAGCTGGCGGCGCCGGCGCCGGAAACGGTGCTGACGGAAGTATCTGTCGTGGTCTGTGCCATGTGGTTTGCTTTCTCTCGCGTTTGTCCGCCATCCATTATGGCGTAGCGGCGGCGTGGGGCGCCAGCGCGCGAGAAAATGCAGGAAATGGGCGTTCTGCCCAGCCCTTTGGCGCAGCTGCCAGCTAAGTGAGTAGACTTTTTGCAATATCGCGAGCGCATTGCTTTTGTGCAATGTCTCTACCTGCGGTTTTATTTTTCGCTATGCGGGTTGTGCTTGGCTATTGCAAAAAAGTCTACTCACTTAGATTTGAGGGTCGTTCGCTGGCAGCTATTTGCGCTTGTTTGCCGACGCCGCGACCATCAGAGGCCTCTAGGGCTCCTGCGGTAAACGCTTCTTGCCCTTGCGGGCGCGGTTCTTAAAGTTCTCGACGGCTTCTTCCATGCCAAGGGGCACGTAGGTGAGCTCATCGAGGTCGTCGGGCAGATAGCAGGCGAGGCTTTGCTCCTGCGCCCGGCCTGTCGCGAGCTGCTCTTCGGTGGGCTTCTCGCCGGGTGTGGCGCAGATGCCATAGACGACGGCGCCCATCTCGCGCGTGCGGCGTTCGTACTCGGTCTCGGGATGCTCGGGATGGTCACGGCGAACGTCATCGCTTACCCAAAGCGTGTCGTAGCCGGCCGCGGCAAACTGGCCCAGGGCGTAGTCGCGCAGCGGCTTGCTGTCGGTGCGCAGCGTGACGGTGGCGCCAGCTGCGAAGAGCGGACGGTACAGCATTAGATGGTCGACATGGACAAGGCGCTTTTTGGCGTACTTGGCCTTGGGCTGCGGCGTGGGAAAGTTGATAGTGACAGCATCGAGCTCGCCTGCAGCAAATAGCTTCGGCAGCGATGCGGCGCCTCGTGGCAAGACGAGAGCGTTGGGCAGCTCCTGCTCGCAAATCTTCTGCGCGGCATAGGCGATGCAGATGGGCTCCTGGTCCATGCCGATAAAGAGGGTATCGGATTCACGGTGAGCACGCTCAACCAGGTAAGTTCCTTTGCCGCAGCCCAGATCCAGGTGAAGGCGGGCGAAGGGCTTGCCACCAGCCGGCGTGCATGCCTCACGCCAACGTCCGGCATAGTTCTCGGGGCTCGTTTCGATGGCGTCGGCGTAGCGCTCCAGGCGCTCCTCGAGCACGAAGTTCTTGGGCGTGCGAACGTGGACGGCTCCCATGAGGCTCCTTGGTCATAAGTATGGAACGCATGGCCGCGCGTTCCAGCAATGGGTTGGAAGGGGCGGACACAATGTGCCCGAAAGATGCGGTGCGGCTCGGGGCGAGCTGCTTGGCCTTACAATCGCTTGAGGATTACGTAGCGGTTGAGCTCGCCGCTGCGACCGTCGGCGTGGAAACGCTCAAGCTCGCGTACGGGGACCTCGCCGCTCTTGTAGAACGTGCGCACGCCGCGCACCAGGTCGGTGATCTGCTGATCGTCAAAGTGGTGGCAATAGCGGTAAGCATGGCGGTCATTTTGCCAGCCAATGAGGTGGTCGCCGGCTTCGAACTGCGCAGAGTCGTAGCCTTCAAACGGCGGGGTGAGCTCGGCGCGGGCTTCGGCACGAACGGCCTTGCGCGCCATGCGCTCGTCGTTCATAAACTCCCAAAAGCTGATGGCGATGATGCCGCCCGGGCGCGTTTGGCGTACCAGGGCGTCGAGCACGCGCACGCGATATTCGCACGAGGGCACGTGGTGCATAAAACCAAAGCAGACCGAGATGTCGGCAAGTGGCGCGTCGAAGAGTACGTCGGGTGTCTCGGCGGGGTTGAGCTTCATGAGGGCATCGAGCACGTCGAGTTCCTGGAAGTGCAAGTTGGGAATGCGCAGGGCATGACCGCGCGCGTCGATGGCCAGATCCTGGCACGAGTCGACGCCGTAGAACTCAAAGGGACAGCTGGCATCCGCCGAGGGGCTCGCGCCATCTACGCCCTTGGCGGCAAGCGTGCCGCCGGCGGCAAAGTTCTCGAATCGCATATTGCCGCAGGCAAGGTCGAAGACACGGACGGGATGCTCGATGGTGGCCACATCGAGCTGCTCGAGCGCGATGTCCATAGTGCGCACCCAGCCGGGCCACGGGGCCTGGCGCGTATCGGAAAAGGAGGCGGAGTGCTCGCGATAGAACGTATTGTTGAGCTGGATGAGCGATGAGGCGAAATCGCGGTTCACGGCGCGGGACTCCCTCCGTTGGCGGTGCGGAATAAACAGTACGACCATACTACCGTTAACGCCGCAACGGGGACAACCAAGCGGCGGGTCATTGCTTTGTTTGGACACATTTCCGCAGCTCATATGCGCCCGCAACCGCCGGTTGTCAAAAATCTCACTAGAATAGGTGGCATGATTTTGGCGGTGGCGGATAGATTTTTAACTGTGCAAGGCGCCTTAAGAAATAAACGGTCCGGCGGCACAGCTGGCAAAAGCATAGGAGGAACCATGAATGTAGAAACTGCGCAGCGGCTCGCCGACCTTCGCCGCAGCAAGGGCTTTAGCCAAGAAGGGCTGGCACGAAAGCTGGGGCTGTCGCGCCAGGCGGTCAGTAAATGGGAGCGCGCGGAGAGCTCGCCCGATACCGAGAACCTGATCTCGCTCGCCAAGCTCTATGGCGTGAGTCTGGACGAGCTGCTCAATCCGAGCGATGAGATTGAGGACGATATCGAGTTTGAGAACGAGGACCGCGCCCGCCAGCGCGAGGCCGAGGCGGCAGAGCGTGCTCGTACCCATGAGGCGGCGGCGCGCGCCACCGAAGCGGCAACGCAGGCGAGTGATGCTGCGGCTAAGGCTGCACAAGCGGCAAGCTGGAGTGCGCAGGCCGCCAATGCTGCTACGGCGCAGGCGACGAGTGGCAGCGCAGTTGGCTCGACTCCGGTGAAGGGCCCCTTCCAGTCGTTCCCGTATTGGGCCGTGTGCTGGCTACTGTTCTTTTTACTGATGCTCCTGGTTGGTGTCAGCCCCTTTCCCGCACTGATCTTCTTTACGATTCCCATCTATCACTGGGTGGCGCGTGCGCTCGATGGCGATTGGGCACGCGGGGATATTCAGGTTGGTCCGGTGTCGGTGGCGGTCAAGGCCCAGGGGAAGGATACTTCTGCGGAACCTGATGCTGACGTGGCTACCGCGGCCACCGCTGAGCCGTGTGCCAAAGAGGGTGACGAATGATGAAGCTTTCGCATGAATCCAAGCTGCGTCTGGGCGTCGGCATCGGAGCGTTCGTGCTTATCATCGGGCTTGTATTCGGCATTTCGAGGACTTTGATTCATTTTGAGGGACCGTGGGATTTCGGCACCGCTACGCTCGATTGGCCTGGTCGGGATAGCGGCAACTATTCTGCTCAGCCTCAGAAGCTTTCGAGTGAGACCTTTGATGCTGACTCATTCCAGTCCCTTGATTTGGATGTGACATCGAGCACGGTCGAGATCAAGCACGTCTCCGGTGGGCCGGTGCGTGTCATCGAGAGTGGTCGCGTTGCGAAGGGGGCATCTGCTTCAGATGCGGCAACCCGGAACCTTGCAGAGGTCAAGGGCTCTACGCTTAAAATCAGCCAGTACGATTGCGACGACGAGCGCGCGATTAACCGTACGGTCACCATTGAGCTTCCGCGCGAAGTTGCCGAGAACATGGTCGGCATTACGGCAAGCGTTGAATCGGGCGACTTGACGTTTACGGGCATTGCATGCCGCGATCTGGATGTGACGCTTGGTTCGGGCGACGTTGAGTTTACCGGCGCCGTAACCGACACTCTGAGTGCCGAGGTTGGTTTGGGCGACGTGACGTTTGACCTGAATCAGGCCCCTGCGAAGTCGATGGACGTTACCGTGGGTTCGGGCGATGCGGAGATAACGGTTCCGAACTCTACGGGCTTTAAGGCGAGCCTCACCTTGGGTTGTGGCGACTTCGAGAGCGACTTCCTTCCGGATGGCTATGACGGTGAGATGGTTTCGAATCTTGAGTTCGATAACGGTGACAAATCCGCCGCGTATCGTTTTGAGGTCGGTGCGGGCGATATGTCGTTTGACTCGGAGTAATGGGGCGGATGAAGGTCTAGAGGCAAAAGCGCAGACGCACTCTTTGATGGAGGCGCCGGAGCCGTGGTCGGCTCCGGCGCCTTTGCCTTTACAATGGGGGCATGGAACAGATTATCTTGAACATACTCGAGGCCCTGCGTCGCGGCGAGACCGTAGACGACAAGGCGCTCGTCAAACTGATACATGCCGAGGCGCGCCGCGAGGGTGCCGACAAACGTGACCTGGCCAAGCGCCGTCTGCTGCCGTTCTATCAGCGGGTGAAGCGCGAGGAGCCGACTCGCTGGACGGCATGGAATGTCGACGCTGAGCTAGAGCGTCAACTGCTGCAGGTGCTGCGCATGAAGCCGCGTCGCACGGCTTCGGGCGTGGCGACCATTACCGTCATCACCAAGCCGTGGCCGTGCTCGGGCGATTGTCTGTTTTGCCCCAACGATCTGCGCATGCCCAAGAGCTATCTGCACGCCGAGCCGGCGTGCGCCCGTGCGGAGCAAAATTGCTTCGATCCCTATTTGCAGGTGAGTGCTCGTCTGACGGCGCTTTCGCAGATGGGGCATGCGACCGATAAGATTGAGCTCATTGTGCTTGGCGGTACCTGGAGCGACTATTCGGAAGGCTATCAGACATGGTTTATGTCGGAGCTCTTCCGCGCACTCAATGACGATGCCGTGGCCGGCGTGGCGGCTAA
>CAKUGA010000045.1 GCA_934654515.1 uncultured Collinsella sp.
TTCTCGATGCCCAGGTCGGCGGTGATGCCAAAGTGGCGGTCGTAGCCGGGAACGGGGCACAGGAACTTGACCTTCTTGCCATCGTGGGCGGCCTCGTAGGCATCCCAGGGCTCGCTGCCGCACGAGCCACAGCGCCAGAACATGCCGGCGATGTCATGCTCAATCAAAAGGCTCGACGAACCCAGCACAAGCGTCTGCTCGGCGGGGCAACCCAAAAACTCCCCTGCCAGCTTGCGAGCCGAGGGAATGCCCTCGAAGCAGCCGTAGTTGGAGCAGTCGACATTGCCGTCGTGCAGATCGGCATCGGCATTGAGGATATCGAGCATGGGTCGAGAGATGTCCACCTGGGAGGGCGACGGCTTGCCGCGGGCCATGTCGAGCGCCAGGCCCTTGGCCTTGACCTCGGCGACCTCGGCTTTGAGCGCCTCGATGGCGGCATCGAGTTCGGTGGTTTCCATCTTCTGGTAGATCGTCTGCATGGGTGCGACCTTTCGCGAAGCGGTACGTTGCAGTTCGTCTAAGTATAGACCGCCACCGCCGCAACGGTATGAAGCCGTGATAGATTAAGTTCATCGCAATGAATTACGAATCGCCGCGCATGGCGGCGTGGGGCGCCCAAGGAGGCACTATGGAGTACGGATCGTTTAGGGCCGAGGAATTCGGCGACCTGCAGCGCCTGGTCGACGGACTGTTTTACGATCGCCACGCCATCGACCGCCTGGACCTGATCGTGCAGGCCGAGATCTTGGACCTGGCACCCGATCTCATGGAAATCGTCAACCTGCTACCGCCCGGCTATTACGACCGCCAGTCGCTGTGTGACCAGCTTAACTCGGCCCTAGCCGCCCACGGCTGGGGCGCCGTCTACGGAACCGTGGAATAAGCCTCGAGGCCGGCGATTTGGCCCGCTTCCCGACCTTGGCGAGGCTTGTTTTAGGGCTTGTGGCCAAAAAAGGGCAAATATGAGTACTGTTACCTTTTTAGTAGCAGCGATTCTTGGTCGAAATCGGCAAAACTCGACTTGAAACTTCCTAATCACCGTCAGCTAACGCCAAATTGGAAGTCGATGGTCACTCATTAACGTACAGTTCTTATAACTTTGTTCATTATTTTCCGCACCTAAAATGATACGCCGTTTGTGACAGTACTCACAAACGGCGTTTTTTGACCACTGGCGTGTCTGGCAGGTGGCAAGCACCGCCCGAATCCGCATTTTGAACGCGCCCGAATCGGTTCTGGAGCCGGTTTTCGCGCTCTTACTCGTCTTTGGGCGCGGGGTGCTTGCAGACCACGCTCATGTAGATCATGCCAAGCACGGCGGCGGTGACCGAACCGGCAAGGATGGCGGCCTTGGCGGCCAGGACCTCGAACTGGGCCGTCGGGAAGGCAAGGCCGCTGATGAGGATCGACATGGTAAAGCCGATACCGCCCAGAATGCCCACGCCGGCAATCATGTGCCAGTTGACATTGTGCGGCAGCTCGCAGGCCTTAAGCTTAACCAAGGCAAACGTCATACCAAAGATGCCGATCGGCTTGCCCAGCAGCATGCCAAAGTACACGCCGAGCGTCACCGGGTCGGTGAGCAGCGTGCTCATGTCCACGCCCACTAAGCGAACCTGAGCGTTTACGAACGCAAAGATCGGCAGGATCACAAAGTTGACCGGCGTGGAGATCAGACGCTCCATGCGGATAAGCGGCGGGGTCACGCGGTGCATGACGCGCTCGACCTTGGTGGTCGAGACGGTAAAGTCATGCTGGCCCAGGATGTGCGCCTCGTCGTCGTAGCGGTCATCGAGCAGCGGCAGGCACTCGCCCAGCCAATCGGTGAGGCTATCGAGCTTGACGCCGCACTTGGCCGGGATGGTAAAGGCCAAGATGACGCCAGCAAGCGTGGCATGTACGCCGCTCTTGAACATGCAGAACCACAACAGCAGACCCAGTACCGAATACGGGGCAAGGCGGTAATGCTGCGTCTTGTTGAGCCATACGAGCGCGCAGGTCACAAGCGCGGCGGCGCCCAACCAAAACGGATTGGGGCTCTGACCGTAGAAGATAGCGATGGCGGCGATGGAGATGAGGTCGTCGGCGATGGCGAGCGTCGAGAAGAACACGCGCACGCCGTTGGGAACGCGATTGCCCAAAAGCGACAGCACGCCCAGCGCAAAGGCAATATCGGTTGCCATGGGGATGGCCCAACCGTTGCGGGCACCGGCATGGTTAAAGATCAGGTAGATGCAGGCGGGAACGACGACGCCGCCCACGGCCGCCAGCATGGGAAGCATGGCCTGACGCGGATTCTTGAGCTCGCCGACCGTCATCTCGTACTTAAGCTCAATGCCCACCAACAAAAAGAAAATCGCCATGAGGAAGTCGTTGACGAAAAGCTCAACGGTGAGACCGGCCGTAAGGTTGCCCAAGCCCACATACAGCGAGGTCTCCAAAAAGTGATGGATGGCCTCGTAGGCATCGGTGTTGGCGCAGATAACGGCGGCGATAGCGGCGAAGACCATGACGGCGGCGGAAATCGTGCCGTTCTCGGCGATGCGCTCCCAAATGTCGTGACGTTCAAAGCGCTTGCGCTCACGAACGTTGAACAGCTGCTCAGTTGCTGCCATGGGCGGCTCCTTTCACGGGAAAGTTCCCGTCTTAAAAAAGCACGGCCCGCCCAAGTGGCGGCGCCGCGCTCTAACGTATTACGCTTGCATCTAGCCTACCCTGCACGACAAGCACGCAGGCGTGGCCGAAAAGCGGAACCACAGGTTGAACATTATTTGCTCAACGGCACGGGCGCGCCTGCCCAAGAGACGACGCGGCGCCGTGCACAAAAAACGACCGGAGCGCGGGGCGTCCGCGATCCGGTCGTGGCGTTCGGTCAACTAAACCTAGCAGGCGGCCATGATGGGGGCAGCGACCTGCTTCTTGCGGGAGAGGACGCCCGGCATCCAGACGCCGTCGTGCTCGTCGGCAATGCCCAGGCCCTTCTGAGCGGCCTCGGTCTCGCCCTCGAGCAGGACCTGCGAGCCCTCCTCCATGATGTCGGTGATGCACAGGACAATGCCGTCGGCACCCTTCTCGGCGGCGTAGGCGCGCATGGCCTCGCGAATCTCGTCGATCATGCCGAGTGCGCGGCTCTTGTCGACGGTCTCGTACTGGCCGATGAGCAGCTTCTTGCCAGCGGGCTCGAACATCTTGATGTCGTTGCCGACCATCTCGGCTGCGGTGAAGGAGCCGGACGGACGGGTGAGGAAGACCTCCATGCCAAACTTGACCGGGTCGACGCCCACCTGCTCGCCGAGCTTGGCGGCGACGGCGCGGTCGACATCGGTGGTGGTGGGGCTCTTGAGCATGAGCGTGTCGGTCATCATGGCCGAGAGCAGCAGCTTGGCCTGGACGTCGGAAAGCTCAACGCCGAGCACGCCGGCGAGCTTGGTGACGATGGTGCAGCTGGAGCCCCAGGGCAGGCAGATGTAATGCAGCGGGCCGGCGGTCTCGAAGTCGCCGATGCGGTGATGGTCGACAACGCCAAAGACCGTGGCGTCCTTAAGGCCGGCGACGGACTGGGCAGACTCGTTGTGGTCGGTGAGAACGACGAGCTGACCGGCCTCGACGGACTCGATCACGCGGGGCTCGGCAATGCCGGCGTCGGCAAGCAGCTTGGCGGACTCGGCCGGAAGCTGACCAAGGGCGCAGGCCTCGTAGGTGTTGCCGGCATACTCAACCTGGTTGAGCAGCTGGGACAGGACGACGGCGCTCATGATGGCGTCGTTATCGGGGTTCTGGTGACCAAAGACAAGAACGTTTGCCATGGATATCCTCCACTTGATATGTGTACTTGGGCGTAGCTATGGTAGCACGCCGATGCCGAGCCTTCGCAGACGGAAGGGGCACGGCATATTTTGGGGCAGGCATGGAGGCCAAGGCTGTCCCTTTTGCACCATGTTGGTGCAAAGTAACCTGGCCCCCTCGCACCAGCTATTTGCCGGCGGCGCGCAGGGCTACGTAGGCGGCACCGATGATGCCGGCGTCGTTGCCGAGCGAAGCGACCTTAATGGGCGTCTCGCGCGAGGCGGAGAGCGCGTACTGCTTAAAGTGCTCGCGGACCTTGTCGAGGTAGACATCGGCCGAAGCGGACGCGCCGCCACCGATCAGGAACATCTCGGGGTCGACCACGTTGGCAATAAGCGCCAGGGCGCGGCCGAGATAGTCGGCCATGGTATCGGCAGCTGCCAGCGCGAGCTTGTCGCCCTCGCGGCAGGCCTGGAACACGTCCTTGGAATCGGAGGGGCCGGTGAGCTCGATGGGCTCGACGCCCGCCTTCTTGCACTCGGCAAGGTAGTTACTCACCACGCCGGTGGCGCTGGAATACTGCTCCAGATGGCCATGGCCACCACAGCCGCAGGTGCGTTCCTCAGCCGGGTTCAGGCACATGTGGCCAATCTCGCCGCCGGCGCCCACAACGCCCGATACCACGTCGCCGTTGACGATAACGCCACCACCCACGCCGGTACCAATGGTGACCATCACCACGTTCTGTACGCCCTTGGCAGAGCCGAGCCAGGCCTCGCCCATGGCAGCGGCGTTGGCATCGTTCTCGTACTTAACGACCGCGTCGGGGCAGTGCTCCTGAATGGCGACTCTTAGCTCGGGCAGGTTAATGGCAATGTTGGCCTTGACCTTGGCATCGCCCGATGCCGGAATGGGGCACGGAACGGCCAGGCCAATGCCCGCCACAAAGGCGCGCGGAATCTGGGCCTTGGCGACCACCTGGTCGATAGCCTCGGTCACCGCGGCAAAGCCCGCGGCGTCAACGATGGGAGGCGTGGGCACGCTGGCCTTGGCCAGCAGGTTGCCGTCCTCGTCGAACAGGCCCTCCTTAACCGAAGTGCCGCCGACGTCAATGCCGATGTAGTACTGCTTAGGTTCCATGGGAGCCCACCTTTCTCGTTTAAACGTTGCCTGTATGGTACCGCTCCCAAGGCAAAAACCAGCCAAAAAGGAACAGGTTTGTTTTGGCAGGTTTTATCTGTGAAAACGCAGGGCATGGAATTTGGTTCGTTGGGCGGTAAAACGGCTCAACCCCATCCTCGAGTCGATCAATTTGCTCAATACCACATTATTCGAATGCATATTCATTTAGAGCGCTCTAGTTTTTAAAGAGAAGCGTTTTTTAATTAAACCTTTCTCGAACTTTTCAAAAACGCAATAGGGATGCTTAGGTGTTGACTATACTTTCTTCTGTACTCAATCAAGCCGGAAAGGAGGTTCCATGATTCCCAAATACGAGGCGATAGCTGCAGATATCCGTCGAAGCATCGAGGACGGCTCCCTTAAGCCGGGCGACAAACTGCCCACCGTCGTAGAGTTTTGCGAGCTGTATAGCGTTTCCAAGATCACCGTCAAGCGCGCGATTGAGCAGATCACCGAGGAAGGCCTTATTACCAGCCGGCGCGGATCGGGCACCTACGTCAAGGACACGGCGGGGCTTCCCGGCCAGGTGTTTTTCCAAGGCAAGAACGACCGTGCCCAAGGCTTTTCGTACGAGCATCGCGGGGAGAAAGTGACCTCGGTGGTCTACGATTTCTCGATCGTCAATCCGCCGGCAGAGGTTGCGACCCAGCTGGGAATGGCCGAAGACGACTTTGCCTATCACATCGTGCGCGTGCGCCAGGTCGACGAGAAGCCCATCGTTATCGAGTACACCTATATGCCACTCGAGCTGATTCCGGGTCTTAAGAAAAAAGACCTGTACGCGTCGGTCTACAGCTTCATCCGCGAGCAGTGCGGACTCAAGATCTCGAGTTTCCACCGTACCATTCGCGCCGTCGCGGCAACTGAGGAAGAGGCTGAGCGCCTGGACGCCAAGCCCGGCGCCCCTCTGCTCGAGCTCAACCAGATTGGCTTTTTGGATAGCGGCAACGCCTTTGAGTACTCGATTTCGCGCAACGTCGGCGACCGCTTTGAGCTGCACAACGTAACGCTGGCCTAGTTTTGTAATCCGGTGGGTGCTCGTTTTGAGCTGTCTTACGCGGCACCCGCACAACCTTATGGGAGTATGCACATGTCCGATTTGATTAAACTCACGCCGATCTTCCACGAGAAGATCTGGGGCGGCCGCCAGCTGGAGACCGTGTTTGGCTACGACATTCCCGAGGGTCCCATCGGTGAGTGCTGGGCCATCTCGGCCCATCCCAACGGCGACTGCCAAATTGCCGAGGGACCGTACGCCGGCCACACGCTGTCGTGGCTGTGGGCCGAGCACCGCGAGCTCTTTGGCAACTGCGAGGGCAAGGAGTTCCCGCTGCTCATTAAGATTCTGGACGCCAAGGACGACCTTTCGATCCAGATTCACCCCAACGACGAGTACGCCGCCGAGCATGAGAACGGTAGCCTGGGCAAGACCGAGTGCTGGTACGTGCTGGACTGCGAGCCCGGCGCCACGATTATCGTCGGGCAGCGCGCCAAGGATCGTGCCGAGGCCGCACAGATGATCGAAGACGGCCGCTGGGACGACATGCTCAACGTGCTGCCGATTCACAAGGGTGACTTTTTCCAGATTGATTCCGGTACCGTGCACGCCATCAAGACCGGCACGCTCATTTTAGAGACGCAGCAGTCGAGCGACGTGACCTATCGCCTGTACGACTACGACCGCCCCGGCACCGACGGCAAGCTGCGCCCGCTGCACATTAAGCAGAGCCTCGATTGCATCAACTTTAACGCGCAGGCTCCGACCGACGGCACGGTGACCGCGCCCGAGGTCGATGGCGTGACCGAGCTCGAGTCCAACCCCTGCTACACCGTCGATCGCGTGCGCGTCGACGGCAGCAAGGCCCTCGACCAGCGCTGGCCCTTCATGTGCCTGTCGGTCATCGACGGCGAAGGCACCGTCTGCGGCGACCCCGTCCACAAGGGAAGCCACCTGTTAGCACCCAGTACCGTCAGCTCCATTGACCTCAAAGGCAAGATGGAACTGATCGTCTCGCACCTCTAGGTCGCACCAACAACCAAAACGAAACAAGGGGCTCCCCCGTTCTTCGACGAGGGAGCCCCTTGCCATGTCTAAATAATCAGCCCACCCGGCTCTCCAGATCAAAAGCGAACGAGCAAAGCGATGTTCGTAAGCTGCAGGCCGAAACGCCACGAGGAAGAGGGCGCGACGGGAGCTTTGGTCGATCGCGAGTTCCGCACGAGCCGGAGAGCACTTAATGTGCTCTCCGTGCGAGCAGGACTGTCCGAGCAGGCGACCAAAGCCCCCGGCACGCCCGGTCAACCTCGCGGTTAGGCATTCAGCTTGACGATCGGCGCGAAGCCCTTCATCAGCTTTTTGGTCTGGCCGGTCTTTTCGAATTGAACCTCGATCATGTCTCCGGCGACCGAGATCACGGTACCCGTGCCAAAGGTCTTGTGGCTCACGGTATCGCCCGCGGCAAAGTCCTGCGACGCGCTGGCGCGGTCGACCTTGCGCTCCACCGTCGGCGACACCTTGGACGACGGCTTTTTAGCTCGCGGCGCGCCCGAACCAAAGGTCGAGGCAACACGGCCGGCGTCGGGCGAAACCCCGCGATGGCGCTCGGTGCCATAGGTGCTGCCACCAAAGAAATCGTCGAAGCTCAATCCGCCGCGCGAACCGGAACCGCCGGTCGAGCGCGTATGCGAACCGAACACCTTGCCGCCATACATATCCGAGCCCATGCCCGAGCCAAAGGTGCCGTGACGGTCGCCGCGCTTCTCCCAGCCCGTGCCCTCAAAACCGGCAGAACCGATACCGCTAAACTCGATATCCTCAAACGGAATCTCGTTGAGGAAGCGAGAGCGCGGGTTGGCAGAGGTCGAGCCGTAGGTGCGACGCGTGGCCGCATAGGTCAGGAACAGGCGCTTACGGGCACGCGTGATGGCAACGTAGGCCAGGCGACGCTCCTCCTCGAGCTTGCCCGGGTCATCGCTGCCGCCAAAGTCGTGCACGTGCGGGAAGATACCCTCCTCCATGCCGGCCACGAACACCGCCGGGAACTCCAGGCCCTTGGCGGAGTGGATGGTCATCATGGTGATGGCATGCGTCTCGCCGGCCAGGGAATCCAAGTCGGAGCGCAGGGCCAGCCACTCCATGAGTGCCGGCAGCGCCTTACAGGTGAGCGGACCGTAGGTGCGCTCGATCTCGTCGGCATGCACGGCGCCCGCCGGTAGCTCTGTTGGCACGGCATATGTGTTGCCCGCGATGGCGGCGGCCAGGGCATCCTGCGGCGAGAGCGCCGGGGCGGCTAGGCTATCGAGCGGATTGGAGCCCGCGGCGTCACGAGCGCCGACAAGTGCCTCAAACGAGGATGCCGGAGCGGACGGTCCCGGCTCGGGCGCGGGCGCACTCACCACGACGGGCTCGGACTCGGCGCCGGCAGGCACGTCGGCAACACCGGCCGCGCGCAACTCTTCCAAGCTCTCGAGCGTACCCTCGATATCCTCGTGCGTCTCCTCAAATTCGGCGGCGACGCCCAGGAATTCCTGGATGTTCTCGGCGCGGCTCTCGGACTCCATGGTGCCCTCGGCGCGAAACGCCTGCAGCAGGCCCGTCTTGTCGACAATCATCTCGACGACATCCTTGAGCTCGCCGTCCATGCGACGGCCCTCGCGCACCAGCGCCACAAAACTCGACAGGCCGTTGCGCACCTTGGCACTAAACATGCCCGTCTCGGCAGTCGCGATCTCGCAGGCCTGGAAGAACGAACAGCGGTTGTCGCGCGCCAGCTGCTCAATCTTTTGAATCGAGGTGGAGCCGATGCCACGGCGCGGCGTGTTGATGACGCGCTTGACGCTCATTTCGTCTGCCGGGTTCACGATCATCTTGAGGTAGGCCATGACATCGCGGATCTCGGCACGGTCGAAGAATCGTGTGCCGCCCACAATCTTGTAGGGCACACCTGCGCGCAGGAACATATCTTCGAGGATACGCGACTGCGCGTTGGTGCGGTAGAACACGGCGATGTCGTCGTAGCTTGTGCCCTTGGAATGCAGCTTCTCAATCTCGCCGGCAATCCAGCGGCCCTCGTCGCGTTCGTCGCTCGCCTGGAAGGCCTGGATCTTCTCGCCGTCGCCCTCGGCCGTAAACAGGCGCTTGTCCTTGCGCTGCGAGTTATGGCGAACAACGGCATTGGCGGCGCTCAGGATGTGACCCGTGGAGCGATAGTTCTGCTCCAGCTTGACGGTCTTGCAGTTTTTAAAGTCCTTCTCAAAGTCCAGGATATTGGTGATGTCGGCGCCACGCCAGCTATAAATGGACTGGTCGTCGTCGCCCACGACCATAAGGTTTTGGTACTTGGCGGCCAGCAGGTTGGCGATCTCGTACTGGACGTGGTTGGTGTCCTGATACTCGTCGACGCTAATGTAGCGGAAGCGCTCTTGGTACTTGTCGAGCACCTCGGGGCGGGTGCGCAGCAGCTCGAGCGCGCGCACGAGCAGGTCGTCAAAGTCCATCGCATTGGCGGCGCGCAGGCGGCGCTCCAGCTCCAGGTAGACCTGCGCGGCCTTTTTGTCGTTGGGGCTATCGGCGCTCTTGAGCATGTCCTCGGGGCCGATCATGGCGTTTTTGGCCGAGCTGATCTTGCTGCGGATCATGTTGATGGGGAACTGCTTTTGCTCGATGCCGAGCGCCTGCATAATGTCACGCACCATGCGCTTTGAGTCATCGTCATCGTAGATGGTGAACTGGCCGGTGTAGCCCAGCAGGTCGGCGTCCTCGCGCAGCATGCGCACGCACATAGCATGGAAGGTGCACACCCACATGCCACGGGTGCCGCTGGGAATGAGTGCCGCCAGACGCTCGCGCATCTCTGCCGCGGCCTTGTTGGTAAACGTGATGGCAAGAACCTGCCAAGGCTTAACGCCCAGGTCGCCGAGCATATGAGCGATGCGGAAGGTCAGGACGCGGGTCTTGCCCGAGCCAGCACCGGCAAGGACCAGCAGCGGGCCCTCGGTGGTCAGGACCGCCTCGCGCTGGGCGGGGTTAAGGCTATCGATATCGACGAGCGGCTTGGCAGGTTTGGGCGCCGGAGCCGGGGCGTCGTAGATGTCGAGCGGAACGAACTCGGGCTCCGGCGCAGCGGGGGCGGTGTATGCATCGAGCGGCACGGGTTCCGGCGCAGGCGGCACGGGTACCGCGGCGTTCTTTTCCCAGGGCAAGGGCTGGGTCATGGGCGACTCCTCATCTGACGGACGGCGCGCCTGCGGGCAGCGCCATAGTTTGAGCCGTACCAGTATACCGAGCCGCGCGGACACCGACGCAAATCACACC
>CAKUGA010000046.1 GCA_934654515.1 uncultured Collinsella sp.
GTGGCTGAGCCCGATGGAGTACCGCAGGAAGCTTGGATACGCCTAGGCGGTCCAGGAAATCGTCCGCACCCCCGAATCGAGCAGAAGACAAGGAGTGAAAATCGGGAGTTCAATTCCCGATTTTGACCGATTAGTGTTTGTGCGAGGTAATGGGCCCCATATGGGAGGCGATTCTGTGTACATTGAGCGCGAAATTGAACAGACGATAGATTTGATGCTGAGGCAGGGAAAAGTTGTCCTGGTGACCGGAGCGCGCCAAGTTGGGAAGACGACGGTTCTCAAGCAGCATCTCGGCGGCCGATTCAACTATGTTTCGATGGAGAACCCGCGGGACTATCTCCTCGCAAAAGAGGATGCACTTGGAACATTATCCATAGAGGTTCGATGCCCGAACTGCAAGACCCAAATATCGATTGGGACTCCTATTATTCCGACTACGTTGCCGCATATCTCGAACGCGATGTTCGCGATCTTGTAAACGTAAAAGATGAGGCGAAGTTCTACAGCTTTATGGTCGCGTGCGCTGCGAGAACGGGGCAACTGTTAAATGCCACCGATATTGGAAACACCGTTGACGTCGACCGTAAGACGGTGAAGGCTTGGCTCTCGGTTTTGCAGGCGTCGAACATCGTTCGGATTGTCGAGCCCTTTTGGCCTAATGTCGATAAGCGTCTGACCAAGACCCCTAAGATATTCTTTATGGATACAGGCCTTGTTTGTCATCTAACGAGGTGGATAACGCCGGAGCAATTGCGCAACGGGGCCGCGGCGGGGCATATATTTGAGACGTTCGTAGTCTCGGAAATTCTGAAGAGCTTTATGAACGCGGGGAAGAGCCTTCATGACATATGGTTCTATCGGGATCAAAAGAAGCGCGAAATCGATTTGCTCATCCAAGAGGGTCATATCTTACATCCCGTCGAGGTGAAGACGTCTGCCACGGTGGGAAGAGACGCGGTGAAGAACTTTACCTGTCTTGAAAGTCTGTCTGGCTATGAGATCGGGTTTGGGCACGTTGTCTGCCAAACTTCTGATCCATATCTCATTACCAAGGATGTCCAGGCAGTTTCCGTGTGGAGCATATGATTTGTGTGGCGGCGGAACTTTGCTTGAGTCATCGACGCCATTTCTTTTGAACTTTTGCTGCCCTTTGCAACTTTTGCTAATTTTTGCAAGTTTTGCTAATGACTGGCCAAAGGGCGTCGAAGCATTGATGCTGACATTTTTTAACGCAGAAAAATAATCGAAAATCAATTAATCTGCGTTAAAATATTGTCAAACAAAAGTTCATAAGGAAAGGACGCTCATGCGCCGTAAAGCAGACAGGCTCCTTAAGGAATGGCGAGACAAAATCGATAGGAAACCTCTGTTGGTCAAGGGCGTTCGCCAGTGCGGCAAGACCTATCTGCTCAGAACATATGCACGGGATCTTTTCGAGTCGGTCGTCTATATCAATCTCGAGAATGACCGATCGGCTCGGGCTGACTTTTCGGGCGGTCTCGATCCTCATTCGATTGTGCGTGCGATTGAGGCCCGCACGGGACAGCGCATCGTACCGGGTAAAACCCTGCTATTCATTGACGAAGTCCAGGCATGCGAGGAAGCGCTTACTTCCCTTAAGTACTTTTGCGAAGATGCCCCCGAGTACTATGTCGCGGCTGCCGGGTCGCTCCTTGGGGTTGCCATTAATCATCAGTCGTATTCGTTTCCCGTTGGAAAGACCGATTTGATCGAGATGGCTCCGCTCGATTTCGAAGAGTTTCTTTGGGCGATGGGGCACGACCGGCTGGCTGACGAGATTCGTTCGTCATTCGAATCGATGGACCCTCTTGCTCCGAGCCTTCACGACAAAGCGCTGGGGCTCTATCGACAGTATCTTGTTATTGGCGGAATGCCTGAGGCTGTCCAAACGTATGCTGAGGCTCAGTCGGTCATCGATGTCGCCGAAAAGCATCGGATTATCCTCGACGGCTACTCTGCCGACACCAATAAATACGCTGATGAGCGTTTGAGTGCAAAGACGCGTGCGTGCTTCGATTCCATCCCGCAGCAGCTTGCCAAAGAGAATCGTAAATTTCAATACAAGGTGGTGCGCTCGGGAGGCAACGCGTCTCTATTTGGAAACGCCCTCGATTGGCTTGTATTGTCAGGCACCGTGAAGCGTTGCAGCCTGGTTGGGCAGATTGAAAGTCCTCTAGAGGCGTTCGTTAACCCTTCGTCTTTTAAAATCTATCAGGCGGATACGGGGCTGCTTGTCTCCAAGGCAGGTGCTCAGCGAGCCGACATTCTCGCTGGAATCGGTGGCACATTCATGGGTGCGCTTACCGAAAACTACGTTGCCCAACAACTTTCAGCCATTGGCTATCCGCTGCATTATTGGGCTCGAGATAATCGCGCGGAAATAGACTTTGTCGTAGAGAGGCAGGGGTGCGTGTCTGCGATCGAGGTTAAGGCGGGGGAGAATACGAGATCTCGAAGCCTGTCCTCGCTTAAAAAGACCCATTCGGGCGTGCGCCTAATCAGGCTTTCGACTAAGCCCTTTGGAATGAATGATGGGCTTATGTCTGTTCCACTTTATGCGGCATTTTGTCTATAGGAGCTATCCTTCCGTAGCACATGAGGCCCGGAGCGCAGGGACTGCTACGTTCCGGGCCTCCTTGCTTTGCAAACTTGGACCAGTTCGACTGCGGCTGTTCTAGTCAAACAAGCTCGGCATGTCGTTTTCCTTCATGAGGGCACCGGCGGAGGGGAGGCTCTGCGCGGTGAACTTCTCGGCCGAGACGCCGGCACCGAGGATGTCCTCGGTCGTGCCGACGGTGGTGACCGAGCGGCCCCTCTTGGCCGTGAATGCCTGGACGCCCTGCGTGTTGGTGGTTGTCTTAGTCTTGAGCAGCGAGGTGTTGAAGTTCATCAGGCGGTAGTCGCTCGAGACCAGGGCAATGTCGCGATCTTCCTTGAGCACCTGGGCATACAGCAGCTTGCTGCCGCCGTAAATGGCGTTCTTCAGGCGCTTGCGGTTGGTTTTGGTGACGTATCCGGAAAGCGCGACGCGCACCACGCGGCCGTTCTCAAAGACAAATAGCGCGTCGGCCTTGTAGTCCTCGGGGTCGATGACCCAGATGACGCTCTCGTCGGGTTCCATCTCAAGATCGGTCGGCAGGTACGAGCCCAGCTGGGCGGACTTGGTGTCCTCAAACGCCGCGACCTTGCACTTGTACACCTGGCTCTTGTTGGTAAACACGAGCAGCTCGTGCGTGTTGGAGGACGGGAACTCAATAAAGGGCTTATCGCCGTCCTTGTACTTGAGCGTGGCGGCCTTCTTGAGCACACGGTCCGTCATCTTCTTGAGGTAGCCGTCGCGTGAGAGCATGATGGTCACCGGGTACTCCTCGACCTCGGGCTCCAGACTCACTTCGATAACCTCATGGGGTTCGATCCTGCCCGTGCGGCGCGGCATCACGTACTTCTTGTTGACGGCGGCCAGCTCGTCGCTGATGACCTTCTTGATGTTCTTCTCGCTGGAGAGGATCTCCTCAAGCTCGGCGATCTCACCTTCGAGCTTGGCGATGTCCTTGGTGCGGTTGAGAATGTACTCCTCGTTGATGTTGCGGAGCTTGAGCTCGGCAACAAACTCGGCCTGGGTCTCGTCGATGTCGAAGCCGCGCATAAGGTTGGGTACGACCTCGGCCTCAAGCTTGGTGCCGCGGATGATGGCGATGGCCTTGTCGATGTCGAGCAGAATCGCCTCGAGGCCGTGCAACAGGTGCAGGCGTTCGGACTTTTTACCCAGGTCAAAGTTAATGCGGCGACGCGTGGACTGAATGCGCCACGCAACCCATTCGTGCAGGATCTGGCGCACGCCCATAACGCGGGGGTAGCCGTCGACCAGCACGTTAAAGTTGCACGAGAACGAATCTTGCAGCGTGGTCGAGCGGTAGAGCTTCGCCATGAGCTTGTCGGGGTCGACGCCGCGCTTCAGGTCGATAGCGATGCGCAGGCCCGAGAGGTCAGTCTCGTCGCGGATGTCGGCAATCTCCTTGACCTTGCCCTCCTTGGAGAGCTTGACGATGCGCTCGATGATGACATCGGTCTTGGTGGTGTAGGGGATCTCGTAGACCTCGATAATGCGCTCTTCGGGGATCCAGCGCCAGCGGGAGCGAATCTGGAAGCTGCCAAGGCCGGTCTCGACAATCTTCTCCATCTCCTCGCGGCGGTAGATGATCTCGCCGCCGGTCGAGAAGTCGGGCATGGGCATGTACTCGAGCAGGTCGCAGTCGGGGTCCTTAAGGTAGTGCATCGTGGCGGTGCAGACCTCGTTGAGGTTGAAGCCGCAGATGTCGGACGCCATGGCGACGCCGATGCCCTTGTTGGCCGAGACGAGGATGTTCGGGAACGTGGTGGGCAGCAGGCGGGGCTCCTTCATGGCGCCGTCGTAGCTGTCAACGAAGTCGACCGGGTCCTTGTCGATGTCCTTGAAGATCTCGGCACTGATGGGGGAGAGCTTGGCCTCGGTATAACGCGAGGCGGCGTAGCTCAGGTCGCCCGAGTAATACTTGCCAAAGTTGCCCTTCGACTCAACGAACGGTGCGAGCAGTGCCTCGTTACCGGTGGCCAGACGCACCATCGTCTCGTAGATTGCGGCATCGCCGTGCGGGTTGAGCTTCATGGTTTGGCCCACGATGTTGGCGCTCTTCTGGCGCTCGCCCTTGAGCAGGCCCATCTTGTACATGGTGTAGAGCAGCTTGCGATGCGAGGGCTTAAAGCCGTCGATCTCGGGGAACGCACGCGAGACATTGACGCTCATGGCGTAAGGCATGTAGTTGACTTCGAGCGTCTGCGTAATCGGCTGGTCGGTGACCTCGGAGTGCAGGCCGATCACGTTCTCTGCGTTGACCTGCTTTTTCTTGGGCTGATTCTTCGTCTTCTTCTTTGCCACGATTTCCTCTTGAACTTCTTGTGGGCCGTCGTTGTCGATTTGCTGCTACTGCAGGTCCAGCTGGTCCAGGTATTCCTTGCCGTGCTCGGAGATATGGCGCTTGCGGCCCGCCTCGTCGTTGCCCAGCAACAGGTTGAACATGGTTTCCATCTTGGTGACGTCCTCGGGCTCCACCTTGATCAGGCGACGCGTCTCGGGGTTCATGGTGGTGAGCCACATCATGTCCGGATCGTTCTCACCAAGACCCTTGGAGCGGTTGATCGAGCACTTCTGGTCGCCGATCTCCTTGAGGATGCCGTTCTTCTCGAGCTCGGTGTAGGCAAAGTAGGTTTTCTCTTTGCAGTTGATCTCGTAGAGCGGCGACTCGGCGATATACACGTAACCCTCGTCGATGAGCGTGGGCACCAGGCGATAGAGCATGGTGAGCACGAGCGTGCGGATGTGATAACCGTCGACGTCGGCGTCCGTACAGATGATGACCTTGTTCCAGTTGAGGTTGTCCAGATCGAAGGCGCCAAGATTCTTGATGCGCTTGTCCTTGATCTCCACACCGCAGCCCAGCACGCGCATGAGGTCCATGATGATGTCGGACTTAAAGATGCGCGGGTAGTCCTCCTTCAGGCAGTTGAGGATCTTGCCGCGGACGGGCATAACGCCCTGGAACTCGGCATCACGCGAGGTGCGAATGGCGCCTGCTGCCGAGTCGCCCTCTACGATGTAGATCTCGCGGCGGCTCTTGTCCTTGGAACGGCAGTCGATGAACTTCTGCACGCGGTTGGCCATGTCGGTCTTTTGCTGCAGGTTGGTCTTGATGCTCTGGCGCGTCTTCTCGGCGTTCTCGCGCGAGCGCTTGTTGATGAGCACCTGCTCCAGAATCTTGTTGGCGGCGTCTTTGTTCTCGATTAAGTAGGTCGAGAGGCGCTCCTTAAAGAAGGCGGTCATGGCCTGCTGGATAAAGCGGTTATTGATGGCCTTCTTAGTCTGGTTCTCGTAGGACGTCTGGGTGGAGAAACAGTTGGTCACGAGTACCAGGCAGTCCTGAACGTCCTGCCACTTAATGCCGCTCTCGTTTTTGTTGTACTTGCCCTGTTGCTTAATGTAGGCATCGATGGCGCTGGTCAGAGCACTGCGAGCCGCCTTTTCGGGCGAGCCGCCGTTTTCGAGCCATGATGAGTTGTGGTAGTACTCCTGCATCGTGAAGGTGCGCGAGAAGCACATGCATGCGGTGATTTTTACATTGTAGTCGGGCAGGTCCTCACGGTCGCGACCACGACGGTCGGCCTCGATAAAGAAGGGCTCGGTGAGGTAGTCGGTACCGACCTTCTCGAGCACGTAGTCCTCGATGCCCTTGGGATAGCAAAAGTCCTCTTCGGAAAAATCGCCGTCGTCGCCCTCAATGCGCAGGCGGAAGGTCACGTTGGCGTTGACCACGGCCTGGCGGCGCATGGTCTCGCGATACCAGTCGTGGGGAATGCTAATGGAGGTAAAGACCTCAAGGTCGGGGCGCCACTTGATGGTAGTGCCGGTGCGGTCCTCGTCGCTCGGCTCAATCTCGAGCGCCTTCTTTTTGGCGCCGACGACCTTGCCCTTCTTAAAGTGCAGGGAGTACTTGTTACCATCGCGCCAGACGGTGACGTCCATGTACTCGGAGGCGTACTGGGTTGCGCACGAACCCAGGCCGTTGGTGCCGAGCGAGAAGTCGTAGTCGCCGCCCTGGTTGTTGTTGTACTTGCCGCCGGCGTAGAGCTCGCAAAAGACGAGCTCCCAGTTAAAGCGCTTCTCGGAGGGGTTCCAGTCGAGCGGGCAGCCGCGGCCGTTGTCCTCTACCTGGATAGAGCCATCGCGAAATGCGGTAAGGGTGATGAGCTTGCCGTAGCCCTGGCGCGCCTCGTCAACGGCGTTGGACAGGATCTCGAAGGCGGCATGCGCGCAGCCATCGAGTCCGTCCGAGCCAAAGATGACGGCGGGGCGCAGACGTACGCGCTCCTCATCCTTGAGCTGGCGGATACTGTCGTTACCATAGTTTGCGGTGTTTTTTGCCATACTCGCTCTCTCGGTGTCCCTCTCCTACATTTAAGTCATATAGATAGTCAAGGTAGCATAGCCCGGCCCTCGACTGATTCCACCCAACACGAAATCCATCGAACAATCGTTCGTAATTTGATGGAATGGCGTTTACTCGGGCAAAACCGAGTCGGTTCTGTCCGAGTAAGTTTGAAGGCGGCTGAAGGGGCCCTATCTTGTTTGCGGCTGTTGGTTCAAATCGAACATTGGGACAGACGTCTCGTTTTATGGGCCGAGGGTGTGCGAGCCCATGTCCTTTTGGTCAAAAAGCGGGTCGAGCGGGGCGTTATTTGGGCCACGGGTCACTTCGCCTGTGCCGCGTTTCGTCATACGCTCATAGTGGAAGCCGATGCCACGGGGCCGACGAAAGCCTCGGGCAGCGGATGAGCTGCAAGCCGAAAGGAGCGGTGAGGATGATGAAGCCCATGACGAAAAAGCTGCTGTTAGGAATTCCCACCGTGACGCTTTCGGCCGTGCTGGCGTGTTCGGTGGCCGGCTGTGGCGGTAGTGCTCCGAGCGGCTCGGCTGGCAGCTCGGGCGGCAGTGCTCCCGTAGAGAAGAAGGTCAAGGCCTATGAGTCGCAGACGGTCGAGGTGGCTGGCATAACCTATGAGTCGGTAGCCCACGGTACGTTCTATCGCGGCGACGCTAAGCTGCAGGACGGATTTTACCTGCACGTCAAGATCACCAACAACAATGCAAAGAACAGGACGTTTAACTCCTTTAACGTGCATGCTGCCCAGGGCGATCTTGAGGCAGGCGACCCGTTGTTTACTTCCGGCAAGGCGGCCGTGCTCGACTACGTTGCAAGCGAGGCTCCCGATGAGCTTCACGAGGGCATCGATCTTTCCAAGAGGTAAGATATCGGTCCGGGCGAGACCGTTGAGTACGTGTATTTCTGGGCGCCCAAGACGGCGTACTACGGGCCCATCACTGTCGAGTTCGTAGACGCTTACGCCCCCGCCAAGAATCATGAGGCCATGCACTTTGACACCACGGGGTGTGAAACTAAGGAGTTCAAGGCGGCCGGCGGCGTGGCCGATTCTGGTGACGCGGCCAATATGACCGGCATCGATTGCGCATCGTACAGCATCGAGGCCGCCGATGGCTACACGCTGGATTCGTCCAACGAAGAGCACGAAAAGGCAGACTTCTTCCATGACGAGACTGGAGGACGCCTGCACATCAGCATCTTCCCGCGCTCGCCGGAGGAAGAGGTTGCAAGCCTGGAGCAGATCTATGAAGGCAAGGAAACGACAACCGACCAGGTCGAGTACAACGGCATAACGTGGCTGCGCTTTACCGGTCCCGACAACGGCCATACGCTGTTTGCGACGGCTCCCGCAACGGGCGAGACCGTCCGCGTGTCGATTGGCTGGAAGATTGACTGGGATGCTGCCGTGCCCATGATGGAGGCGCTGAAGCTCAAGTAACGGATTGCGATTCCCACGTCAGGCGACTCAGGGCTGGCTCCGAGTAATCGGGGCCAGCCCTTTTTGGTGTGCGATGAGCAGGGCCAGTGCCTCGCGCGGTTTCGGGTACAGCGGGGCACCCTGCGCGCAATGACAGACATGGTTTTCATAATGACAGATATAGTTGACATGCATTGATGGATGCAATATATTTCTGTCATGTTGCAACGGATATCTGTCCATTACTACGAAAGGAACTCCATGCCGGGCAAAAAGAACCTACGCATGAAGGCGGCGCGCGCGGTGGCTGGCCTTTCGCAAGCCGACTTAGCCGAGGCCGTGGGCGTTACGCGTCAAACCATCGGCCTGATCGAGGCGGGCGGCTACAATCCCACGCTCAACTTGTGCGTGGCAATTTGCAAAGCGCTGCGCGTCACGTTGAACGACCTGTTTTGGGAAGACGAGATCGACGTCGACCCTAACGCTCTTTAGGAGTTCGCTATGAAATTTGAAGATTTAAAACTCGTGCAAAAGTGGCGCGAATATGCCGGCCCAAAGGATGAGCGCCTGGAGGCTGAGAACGCGAAGATCTACAAACTCGGTTTTGGGCTGCTTTCGTTTGGTATGTTGATGATCTTTTTCTACCAGTTTATAGCTCGACAGGTAGCGTGGGTTCACAGCGACGCCTATGAAATGCCGCATGTCTTTGCAACGCCGTTCGAGGCCGCCATGTATGTGTGGCTCGTTCTCGTGATGTTGATTTGTGCAGGACTGCAAACACGGAAGGGCTATGTCGATACCAATCGTTTTGGGCAAACCGAGCATCTTCCCGTTGGATACTTCCTGCTTGTCAGCAGTCTTAGCGGCGCCGCGTTCGCACTTGTCATTGCCGCGATGCGCTGTATCGCTGAGGCGCAGATCGTACCGCTCGAAAGCGTCTTTTGGTTGGCGAACCTGGTCACGGGCGTGTTCTGGGGTGCGACGATTTTCATAGCCACATTCGCCGCTTTGTGCGCATCGTTCTTCACGGCGAAAAGACGCCGCGCCAAGATCGAAGCAGAACTCGACTCTGCCGGCGATATCTAATGCGCAAGGGGCTGACTCTGGGTTATCAGAGCCAGCCCCTTTTGTGCTCGACGAACGGGGTCAACGCCGCTCGCAAAAGCGCTGAGAGCTAGCGGGACTCATCCGTTCCGGCTCCATCGCTGCCGCTACGCTCGAGTGTGGCGCGGCGAGCACTGTAGGCGACGAGGCCGGCTCCGGCTGCGGCGAATGCTGCTGCGGCTGCGGTTAGGGGAACGTTGCTGTCGCCCGTGCCAGCGAGCATGCCTGATTTACCGGAGCGCTTGTTATTGTCGTGACCCTTGCCGCTGCCAGAGCCGCTTCCGCCGGAGCTGCCTCCCGTGCCAGAACCGCCGCTGCTCGAGCCGCCATCGCTGTCCACGGTCATCGGTGCGTCGTGAAGCCCCGTCGTATCCGCATTGTCACTTACGCCCACCAGCACCTCTGCGCGTTCGCATGCCGCGTCGGGGATGTGGAGCTCGTGCAGCACGCCGCCCAGCGCGGAGTTTGCGCCCGGGCGAATCTCTTCGAGCGTTACGGGGTCGAGCGCCACCAGGTCACGCGCCTTT
>CAKUGA010000047.1 GCA_934654515.1 uncultured Collinsella sp.
ATCATGTCGCTAAAGTACGTAAACGGGCACTTTTGCGAGTAGGCAAAGCCGTAGGTCGACTTGATGAGCGGGCACAGGTTTGCCGGCAGCACCTTCTCGGCCTCGGGAATCACCTCATCGGACGTGCCGCACAGGGCAACGCTCGAGGCACCCGCAGCATCGATAATCTCGAGCGGAGTATAGCTGCACAAAAAACCGACCAGGCGATTGCCGGCCTGCTTGTAGTCCTTAACGCGAATAAACGCCGCCTTGCGCTGCTCGTTGAACTCCTCAAACGTGCGCGGCAACGGCTGCTCAATTACATCGGACATGTAGCTCCTAAATTGTGAAAACAATTAACAAAGATGAAAGGCTTCCCAGGTGCCCGAGGTTGCCGTGAAAGAGGAGCGCCGCGTACTTAGGTACGCAAGCGACGGTTTGAACGGCAAGATCGGGTGCCTGGGCGCCGCAGATTCCGAGCGACAAGCCCGACGCCGCGCACCTTGGTACGCGAGGAGGGTTGGAGCCGGAAGGCGCAGTGCCTGGGGAAGCCGCGGTGCACGAGGTTGCCGTGAAAGAGAAGCGCCGCGTACTTTGGTACGCAAGCGACGGTTTGAACGGCAAGATCGGGTGCCTGGGGAAGCCGCGCGGTCTAGATCGTCTCCAAGAAGGCCTCAATGCGCGTCTGCAGCTGGCCTGCGTCCTCGCCGGCATAGTCGGTCGTGATGTGCATAAAGGGAATACCGGCCTCCTCGGCGGCCTTCTCCACGGCGAAGGACTCCATCTCGTAGAGCGTGCAGAACTGCAGGGCCACGTCGACGATGCCGTCGGCATGCAAGTCCTTGGCCATCTGAACGATGTCCTTTATACGCTGGTCGTTGGGGGTAAAGACGGCGCAGTTGATCTTAAAGTAGCGCTCGGCGATAGCGTCGAGCATCTCGTCGACCGTCTCGCCGGACTCGTCGACCAGGTCCTTGTAGTAGCGCGAGCCCGTGCAGGACTCCTCGCCTACCACGACACCGCCCGCCTTCTCGATTAGGTTGAACAGTTTCCAGTTGGGCACGGCCATGGGCGTACCGGTGTACAGGATGCGCTTGGCACCCTTGGGCGCCACGCCCTCACCGTTGGCGGCGCGCTCCTCGCACTCGGCAGCCATTTCGTTGATGGCGCCGGTCAGGCGCGGCGTGTCGTCCATAAAGGCAGCCTGCACGGTCAGCAGGCTGTCGAGACCGCTGATAGGCGCCGGGTCGGCGGCACGGGTCGCAGCCAGACGCTGCAGGGCGCGGCGTTTCTCGTTGACGGCGTGAATGGCGGCCTTCAGACGCTCAGGCGTAATCTTGACGCCACACTCATCCTCGATCTTGGCAGCGAGCTTTTTGACCTCGGCCTTCCAGGTCACGAGCGTCGACTCGTCGTGCACGTTGGGGATATCCATGACGTACATGTTCTTTTGCGTGGCAAAGAACTCATAGGCCTTCTTCTTGCCGTCGCAAGTGTTCTCGCCGACTACCAGGTCGCTCGACTCGATGTAGGGGCAGACCTCGCCCAGCTTAAAGCCAGCAAAGCTCTTGATGAGCGGACAGGTGTTGCGCGGCAGATGCTCCTCGACCTTGTCCGTTGCCCAGTCGGCACCAGAGCACAGGCCCACGGGAATACCATCGCACGCAAGCACGATTTCCTCGGGCACATAGACGCAGAACGAGCCGACGATCTTGGTGGCCTCGCCGGCCTCCTTCTTGTCGAGCATCTCCTTAATACGGCCGCTATGAATGTTGGTGGCAACAAAATCCAGGTAGGAAGTGGACTTGGGGCGATTGTTCTGCGTCAGGAACATATCCCCGTACATCTGGCCCACGGCACCCAGCAGCATGTCGTGGTCGGCAAGATTCATGCCGAGGCTCTCCCACATCGGATGGAAATCGAATTCTTCAGCCATGGCGGTTCCCCTCTCGAACCAAAAATGAATAGCTACGGTATTGCTGCACGGTGGGTGGCGAAAACCCAGCCGTGCTTAAACCCGGAATTTTGGGGAACCTGCTTTGCGGTTGATGATTTAGTTGTGCGTCGTCTCTCCCGGAGCCGTGAACATACCTGCTCATATGCGGCTCCGAGCCATATAGAGGGCGCGCGCGGCAACGCGACGCGAATATGTCTTCTGCGGCATCGGCGCGCCCTCCTTTTCTCGTCGAAGGTAACTATATCAACGGTCGTCGTCCAGACGAACACCGCCGACACGCGTACGACAGCATCGGGATGCGAATATCTCGCTGACTGATAAATAATTATCAGATTAATAAGGTTTTGTCATCCCCGATTCGGCGAATGACAGCCCGTTAAGGACCCGGACGGCCAAGGAACCAATCCCCCGACCGTACCGCACACCGCGCTATCGGCAAACCAGATGGATTCTGCTCGCATCAAAATGCATGCGCAGGGTCTCCCCCGCCTGCGGCAACTCCTCGACAGGCACACTCACCTTGTTGACCTTCCACTGCAGGCGCGTAGGTGCGTCGGCACGTGGCACATCCAGCAGCACCAAGCGCTCAAAACGCGAATCGCTCACGCGGGCCACGTGCAGGTCGTAGCTGTTGCGACCACGCTCGGCACGGTTGTCCACATGGAAGTAGCTCGCGCGGATGCCCAGGTACGCCACGTTATCGGGCACCTCGCGGCCCACATTGAAGGTCATGCCCCAGTCCAGGGCTTCAACTTCCTGAGGCCCGATCTTGCGCGCACGGCTCGTGTTTTTGCAGCCCGTCAGGCGCAGCGCGGCTAAGGTCTGCGGCCGGCGGACCACGTCCTCGACGGAACCGATCTCCTCCACATGCCCGTTGTGCATCACACAGATGCGCTCGCACAGGCGACATGCCTCATCGATATCGTGGCTCACGTAGAGCACGGTGCGGTTGCAAACGTCAAAGAGGTCGAGCATATTTTGCTCAAGCGCGCTCTTGAGATACGCATCGAGTGCGCTCATGGGCTCGTCGAACATGAAGATGCCCGGGTGCGCCGCCACCATGCGGGCAAGCGCCACACGCTGCTGCTGGCCGCCCGAAAGTCGCGCGGGATAGCGGTCGGCAAAGTCGGCCAGGCCAAAGATACCCAGATAGCGTTCGGCAAGCTTTTTGCGCGCTGCGGCGTCGCCGGCATCCTCAACGCCGGCACAAACGTTATCGGCCACCGTCATATTGGGAAACAGCTGATAGTTTTGGAACAGCAGGGCGCACTTGCGTTCCTGGGGCGACAAGTTGATGCCCGCGGCAGAGTCGAAGAAGGTCACGCCATTGACGACGATCTTGCCCTCATCGGGCGTCTCCACGCCGGCGATGCAGCGCAAGGTACAGCTCTTACCGCATCCGGAGGCGCCAAGCAGCGCCACCCGCTCCTCGCCGGCTTCCAGCTGAATGTCGAGGGTAAAGCCGGGATAACGCTTTTTGATATCCAGAACGAGCGACATGGCCTATCGACCTCCCTTCGCGACCGCGTCGTCACGCATAAGCTCGGCCAACGCCTCGCGATCGATACGTAGGGCATCGCCACCGACGGGGTCGAGCGAATCGCCCTGACCGACAAGCTCCTTGGCCTGTTTGCGCTCCGCGCGGGAGAGACCCCGCTCGCGGTACTTTTGCGAATGCGCCGTGTACATGTTGATGAATAGGATGACCAAGAAGCTGAAGACGATCACGACGACGACCCAAAAGAGCGCCACCGACGTATT
Source organism: uncultured Collinsella sp. (assembly GCA_934654515.1). GTDB lineage: Bacteria > Actinomycetota > Coriobacteriia > Coriobacteriales > Coriobacteriaceae > Collinsella. The sequence goes on from CAKUGA010000047.1 coordinate 3,698, forward strand.
GCCGCCCATCCACTCAAAGTAGATGGCGATGGGAATGGTCTGCGTAATGCCGGCATAGTTGCCCGCGAAGAACAGCGTGCAGCCAAACTCGCCCATGGCACGCGCGAAGGCGAGCACCGTGCCGGCGGCAATAGAGGGCCAGCCGAGAGGCATCATGAGCTTGGTAAAGATGCGTCGCTCGGACCAGCCCAGCGTGCGCGCTGCATCGAGCATCTGCGTGTCGAGGCTCTCGAAGGCGCCGAGTGCCGTACGATAGACGAGCGGGAACGACACCACCACGGCAGAGATCACCGCCGCGGGCCACGTAAAGACAATCGAGATGCCGTGCGCGATCAGCCACTGGCCCACCCCGGTAGAGCGACCGAACAGCATGAGGAGCAAAAAGCCGCAGACCGTGGGCGGCAGCACCATAGGGATGGTAAAGACCGAATCGAGCAGGCCCTTCACGCGGCTCGTGGTGCCCATGGTCTTCCATGCGGCAAACAGGCCCAGCGCGAACGCGATCACCAAGGCGAGACCGCTCGTCTTGATGGACACCCAAAACGGGCGGTAGTCAATACTGCCAAAGAAGGTCGCGGCGCGCTCCGCTAGCGAGGGCGGCTCCGTCGTCGAGACACTCGCATACGGCACCAAGGCGGCGTTATCGCTCCACAGGGCTCCGTCACCCAGATTGAGCCCGGGGTTTGCGGCGTCCACGGCATTCACGACGGTGTAGTAGTCGCCGTCGTCGCCCTTCACCTTAAACAGATAACGATAATCGCCCTGTACCAGCTCATTGTCCGAGGTAAACACCCACTCGAGCTTGGAGTCCTCCAGCAGCGCGCCTCCCATGGAGTGAGACTTATCGAGCCCCGCGAGCATCTTCTTGAGCGCCTTTTGGTCGGAGGCATTTGCGATATCGAGGCCCGCTTCCTTGGCGGCATGCGCATCGACCCACACCACGATACTCGTAGGCGTGGTCACCGTTACGAGCGACGTCTTTCTGTAGATGGGAAACCGATAACCCTCGGGCTGGTCGGCAAACGAGCGGGCCGTGCCCTTGGCGTTGCGCTCAAAGGCGTTGAGGCCAAAATCGACGCCATCGATAAGCGCAGAGTCCTCTGTCGCTTGGCGTCCGTCGGCAGTGGCAAAAAGCGCCTCGGCACAAGCAACTCCGGGCAGTGAGGTAAACGCAAAGAGAACCGCCGCCAGCGCAGCGAGCAGGCGAATCGTTTTCCTTGACACGGGCGACTCCTCAAACAAAGGGTAACGACGCGCAGGCGCGCCGCTTCAATCTAAAAAGGGCGGGCGATCGCAAGAACGCCCGCCCTCAAGCATATCGTTATGCAGCGCTCTTCTGCACTACTCGGAAAGCTCAAAGCCGTACTTAGCCCAAATCTTCTGCGCCTTCTTGTTGGACAGGCAAAAGTCGATAAACGCCTTGGCCTCGTCGGCATGCTCGGAGCTCTCGCCCACGGCACCCGGGTACACAATGGGCTTGTGCGAATCCTCGGGGCACACGAAGGCCTCCTCAATGCCGTCGTAGCGGTAGATGTCGGAGCTGTAGACAAAACCTGCCACGCAGTCGCCCGTGGACACGTAGGCGGCAGCGGTGCCGACCTTATCGGCCAGCGCGACCTTGTCGGCGATCTCGGGCGCGTACTCGCCGTCGTCGCCCTCGGTGCCGGTGTAGAGGCCGACGGAGGCCAGCGCCTGGTTGGCGTACTTGCCGGCCGGAACGGTCTTGGCGTCGCCGATGGCGATCTTGCCGTCCAGGTTCGCGACATCGGCGATGGCCTCGACCTTGGTGTCGGAGCCCTCGGCACGAATGATCACGAGGTCGTTGACGAACATATCCTCGAGGGTGTCGGTATCGACGAGCTCAGCAGTCTCGGCGTCATCCATGGTGCCCTTGGAAGCCGTGATGAGCACGTCGACGACAGCGCCGGCACGCATCTGCTCGACGAGGTCGCCAGAGGCCTTAAACTGCGTATCGGCAAAGGTGGTGCCGGTCTGGTCGGTGTAGAGTTCCTGGACCTCGGGCAGGGCCTTCTCGAGCGAGTTGGCGGCAAAGATTTGCAGCTCAACCGCCTTCTTCTTAGAGGAAGACTTGGCGGAGCCAGCATCCGAACCGGCGGGCTCGGACGTCTTGTTGCCCGAGCAGCCGGCAAGGCCAAGACCGGCAGCAGCTGCGGCAGAAAGCGAAACGAAACCGCGGCGAGAAACCATATCGAACATATTGAACCCTTTCGGACCTTGTGCCCGGGTACCCCACCGCGGGCTTTATTCTGTAATTAGATTATACTTCGGTGCGAATAATGATTATGACAAATTATTCTCGTCTGAGAATATAGTTTCAGGCATGTCTACAGAATGTCGTCCCCTTGGGCGCAAATAAAAGGCGGAGCAGCCGTTCAGGTCGCTCCACCGCAGGTAAACCCGCTTAGTTGGTATGTCCGCCGCCCGCTGTCATCTGAGCCGCATGCTCCAGCTGGTCGCTCACGGCCTCCCAACTTTCGCGAGCCGCTTTCGTAGAACCGGGAAAGTTTACGACAAGTGTATGACCTCGTTGCATGCAAATAGCGCGCGAGAGCATGGCGCGGCGCGTCTTGGTCATGGAGTACGCACGGATCGCCTCGGCAATACCCGGCACATCGCGGTCGCAAACGGCACGCGTCGCCTCGGGCGTCACATCGCGCATCGAAAGCCCCGTGCCGCCGCAGGTGAGCACGACATTGGCGTGGCACTCATCGGCAGCTTCCACAATGGCATCACCAATCTCGCTGACGTCATCGCGCACGACCACATGCGAGGCGACCGTCCATCCCTGCGCCTCGATAAGTTCCTCGAGCGCGGCTCCAGCCTCGTCCTGGGCTAGATCGCGCGTATCCGAGCACGTCACGATCGATATCTTCAGCTCCATAGCATTCCTCCTACAACACGGCGCCCTCGGGCAGGTCGACGCGAACAACGTCCACGACATCGCCCGCCGCAAGGTCGCACGGACCTTCGTCAATACGCAGCAGGCAGTTGGCCCGCTGCATCGTGCCGAGCAGCGCCGAATTCTGCGTCATAGCCTCGGTCACCAACAGCTCACCGGTCTCGGGGTCGCGCAAAACCGTGGCGCGATCGAAGAAGCGGCGATGCTGTCGCTTTTTCACGCCGTGCGTGAGCATCGCCTGCTGCACGGGACGTGCACCCTCGGCAAAACCGCGCATCTTGCGGATCGCCGGGCGGGCGAGCATCTCAAAGCCCACATACGCCGCGGCCGGATTGCCTGAAAGCCCCAGGTAGGGCTTACCCCCGAGCAAGCCAAACGTGATGGCCTTGCCCGGACGCATCGAGATGCGGTCAAACAGCACCTCGCCCTCGCGCCGGACGAGCGCCGTCACGTAATCGTAGTCGCCTGTCGAGGCGCCACCGCTCGTAATGACAAAATCGCACTCCTGCACGGCACGATGCACCAGCTCGGCAATCGCCTGCTCATCATCGGGCGCAATGCCGTAGAACACGGGCTCGACGCCGGCATCGAGCGCCTCGGCCATCAACGCCGACGAGTTGGAGTCGCGAATCTGCCCGCGCGCCGGCAGCTCGTTCGGCGCGACCAGCTCCGTGCCCAGCGAGATGATGCCCACGCGCGGAGCGGCATGGACCTTCACGCTCGCGTAACCGGCGCTCGCCAGCAAGCCAGCGCCCGCCGGAGCCACGACCTCGCCGGCGTGCATCACAACATCGCCGGCATGGGCCTCCTCGGCGGCAGAGCGAACGTTCTCCCCCACCTTTGCCGGCGCCGAGAACCTCGCACGCGAGCCCTCGTTGCCATCGCCGTCGAGCACATCGACGATCTCGTACTTCACCACGGCATCGGCACCTTCGGGCACCGGCGCGCCCGTCATGATGCGGACCGTCTCGCCCGCGCCAATTGTGCCCTCAAACACATGGCCCGCGGCCTCGTGTCCGATAACGTCGAGCGTCACCGGCGCCTCACCAGATGCCTGCGCCAAATCCGCCGAGCGCACGGCATATCCGTCCATAGCGCTGTTGGCAAACGGCGAGATGTCGATATCGGCCACCGCGTCCTCTGCCAAAGGAAGACCGGCGGCCTGCCACACGGGAATCTCGACAACTTCGGTGCGATTCACGTGCGACAAGACGATCGCCTGTGCGTCCTCCAACGGAATGAGTTTCTCTGCCATATACACCTCTAGCATGCAACGGCGCGCATCACGGGCGCCGATTCTTTATGTTTATCTCAGTATAATCCCCCGCCGCACGACGGCGACACGGCCCGTGCCCACGAATACACCTGTCGTTAACGGACGGCGAAACAGAACCAAAACCAACCCGCTGGTTTGTCACGTTTGGCACGCTCTATAATGCTCGTGTTGCAATCAAGAAGAGGAACGTATGGCTTTTACCGACAAACCCGAAAGCGCTAACGAGGCGCAGGATCATTCCCAGCCGCTCGACGACGGCGGCTTCTTCTCCCTTAACGACGTCATCATGGCCGGCAGGCATCAGCTCACCCGCTCCGAGCATCTCTTGGCTGCCGATACGCGCCGCAACGCCCGCAACCTACTCGCGAGCGCCAAGTTGCTCGTACTCGTCTTCATCGTCTCGCTCGCCATGGGCATTGCCGCTTGGGCGTTTTTGGCCTCGCTGAATATCGCGACCGATTATCGCGAGCACCATGCGTGGGTCTACGCCTTGCTTCCCGTTGTGGGCGTTGCCACCGCATGGGTGTACAAAAACCACGGCCTTGCCGCCAAACGAGGCAACAACCTGGTCATCGACTCCGCTCTGGGCACACGCCTCATCCATATGCGCATGGCCGTCCTCACCTTTGTCTGCTCCACGCTTACGCACCTAACAGGCGGCTCGGCCGGACGCGAGGGCGCTGCCGTGCAGATCGGCGGTACCATCGCCAGCAACATCTCAAACCTCGCCCATCTTAAAAAGCACGACCATCACGACCTCATGCTCGCCGGCATCTCGTCTGCCTTTGGCGCCGTGTTCGGCTCACCCCTCGCCGGCGCCTTCTTTGGCATGGAGATGTGCTTTATCGGCAAGATCGACTACACCGCCGGCATCTACTGCCTCGTCGCCTCGTTTACCGGCTACTTTACGTCGCTTGCCCTGGGCACCGAGTACGAGGCGAACGTCATCGCCAGCGTCCCCGATATGACACCCCGAACGGTCGCCATTGTCGTCATCAGCGCCATCGTGTTCGGTCTAACCGCACGCCTCTTCGCCTGGTCGGTTCGAACCGTCAAGAGCCTCTACGGCCGCTTTATCACCAATTATCTTGTTCGCGCGCTCGTAGGCGCACTCGTGGTGCTCGCAGCTTACGCGGTGCTCGATGCCTGGAAGTACGCCGGCCTTGCCACCTGGCTCTCGGGCGCCGGTTTCGCCGGCAATACGACCCTCGCCGACGCCGCCATCAAGTTGGTCGTGACGGCGCTCACCCTGGGCGCCGGCTTCCAGGGCGGCGAGGTCACACCGTTGTTTGGCATTGGAGCTGCACTTGGCGGCTGGATCGGCTGCCTCGCCGGCATCGACCCTAGCTTTCTGGCGGCCCTCGGCATGCTCGGTGTGTTCTGTGCCGGCCTTAACGTGCCCATCACCACCTGCATGATGGCCATCGACCTGTTCCACGGCACAGCAGCCGGGTTCTTTGTCATCGTTGCGTTTATCAGCTATCTTGCCGGTGGCCACCGCGGCGTTTATCCCGCGCAGCGCATTATCTCGCCCAAACGCCGTTCGCTCATTGTGGACGAGGGCGGCACGGTGGCAGAGGCTATCGAGCGTCACAACGACCTGATAGAGTAGATGCAGTAAACGCCGCACGGTCACAATCGGGGCAACATAACCCGAACGCGACCGCATCGTCACGCCATACGCCGGGAGTCGCCCCATGCACGCAACAGATTTTGGTCGCACGCTGATCATCGCCAATCCCGCCGCCCAGTCGGGCGCGGCGCGCGAAGTGGCCGAGCGCCTACAGCGCTTTTTGGACATGACCGCGCGCTCATCCCAGTTTGATCTGGTGCTGACCGAGCACATGGGACACGCCAAAAAACTTGCCGCACAGGCCCAGAGCTACCGCACGGTTATCGCACTCGGAGGCGACGGCGTGATCCACGAGGTCGTCAACGGACTCATGGCGCAGGAAGAGGCTGCCCGACCGGCTCTTGCCGTCCTGCCCGTGGGCTCCGGCAACGATTTTGCCCAGACGCTCGGCATCGATGATTTTTCCGGTAAAGATTT